>JACRDF010000019.1 GCA_016212925.1 Desulfomonile tiedjei | reverse complement strand
GGTGACTGGTGCGGTGAGGACATCTACCGACACCACCCGAGAGAAATACCGGCAAAGGTGAAGAGCAGGCACTGACGGAGGCTGTACGCAACACGGCCGTACCCTCAGCAAGGAAACGATCCTTTCCTTGCAACAGGAGAGATTTTTCCCTTGACAGAGGGCCTTTTAATGGGTGACCCCTTATCGGGCAGTTGTGACATCCACGTTTCATTATTGACTATTTTTACAATTTCGTTTACCCGCCCGCGATAGTACTGCTCAATCCAACCCCAAACAGACACGTTCGCCTCCTGTAAATGTAGAACCGATCGTTAAGAATCCTTTTCTTCTCCCTTGTCTCCAAAGAACAACTCTCTACTTCCAATGGGTGCAGGGACTACACACCAATCTGCCCTTTTGATAGCCGACCTCGAAGAAGCATGGCCTTAACCGATTGTCCAATGCGCATGACACCGTATCGCGCTCCTGCATGGCATTGAGTGTCGCGATTCTAAGCTCCACAAATTTGTCTGGAGCGCGAAACTCAATAAAGAGATGATCTAACCGGTTATCAAGCCAAGGCTTTCCCAAGTCTTTCTTGGACATAATTGTAAGCTCCGGCGCTTCACAAACAATCTGATCGTCTACTATTACCTTTTCAAATCGAACATTGAAGCCAGAGGCATTGCAAATAACTGCCGTGCTGCTCGGAGGCATGTCTTCAGGAGCCGGCAGGAACAAAATAATGGCGAAAAACACCAGACACGCGCCAATCAAAAGCGCAAGACGAAGTGCTCTGTTTCGTTTTCTCAGATTCCGAATCATCTTACTCGTCCCCATACTTCGTTTGTAAATTTAGGCATTTCCTCGTTCAAAAGCCTTAAAGCCTCGTGTCGTCAAATCCTATTGCTTGGTTTCGTGCTGTTTCAGGAGTGCCACGATATCCTCGTGGCCTTTCAACTCGGCATATTGTTGAGCAGTGCGGCCGCTGTGGTCCTTTGCGTTTGCATCAACGCTTTTGTCCAGCAGCAGTTTCACCACGTCGCGGTGCCCCGTTTCAGCAGCAAGCATTAGTGGCGTCCGGCCGTCCGTTGTTTTGGCATTAACATCAGCGCCCTTGTCAAGGAGGGCTTTCACCACATCCATGCGCCCTCTCGCCCGGCATCTGGCTGCCCAGGTGAGTGCTGTCCAGCCATTTGTGTCCTTCGTGTCGACCGCGGCTCCCCTGTCCAGAAGCAGTTTCACGACATCCACGTGCCCCATCTCAGCAGCCCACATGAGCGCTGTCCAGCCATCTTTTTGCTGCACGCTGATGTCAGCGCCCCTGTCCAGGAGCAGATTTATCACATCGACGTGTCCCATCCAGGCAGCCCTCATGAGAGCGGTCCAGCCATTCTTGTGGCTTCCATTGACGTTAGCGCCTCTGTCCAGTAATAGTTCTGCGGGGCCTGCTGACGCATTGCTAACTGCCCACATGAGTGCCGTCCAGCCGTCCCGGTCCGCAGCGGTGACATCAGCGCCATGGTCGAGGAATAGTTTCACGACATCAGTGTGGCCCCCCCTGACAGCGGACATGAAGGCCGCCCACCCATCTTTCGAGTTGGCAGGCGCTTCAGCGCCATTTTTCAAAAGCAGTTTCACAACGTCCACATGCCCTGCCTCGGCAGCCATATCCAATGGGGTCCAGCCAAACACGTCCTTAACATCGACTTCACCGCCCTTTTCAATCAGCAGCTTCGCAACCACAGTGTGGCCTTTCCAGGCAGCGCGCATAAGCGGCGTCCGATCATCCTCGTCCCGAGTGTTGACATCAGCTCCGTGCTCTAGTAGGAAGCTGACAACGTTCGAAAGTCCGGCCTCGGAAGCTTCTTCTAACACGGACCAGCCATTGGATTCCTTGTGATTTATATTGGCACCCTTGTCCAGGAGACTTTTTGCAAGCGCAACATCGCCACTTCGAACCGCTTCTCTTAATTCGACATCGAGACGAGTCATGGCCTCTGCGATCCCAATCCACGGTACCAACGCCAAAACGATCCAAAAGGCCAGCCACTGCTTTGTGTTCATGGGAATGCGTCTAGTTTTCATAGATAATCTCCGGTTCATGCTGCAAGAGCGCGAGGGCTTACCGCGGAGAGCCCCGGATCAAAGTCCGGGGCAGGCTCCGGGATCGCAGAGAGATTTGTTTTCTCTGTTTTATCTTCGCGGTCTCCGCGGCCTCTGCGGTGAACAGACTTTTCCCGCGGCTCGTTCCAAAGCCTGGTTTGATATGAAATATTCTCTTGCGCCATAACGACAACAACTCCTCCTGGAGGGATGCCAAGTTGAAAAGCAGTTGTGAAACAGTTTCAGTTGTGTATTAATTATTAGGAAAGCCGCTGTTACCGCTGACCCCCCAATTCCCCCCGGCCAGGTCGTGCGGTAGTTTGAGAAAAAGGCTGTTGCAGCCTCTCAGGCGATGGGACCATAGCCTACGCGACAGAACGAAGCTATGTCAAGGAATCTTCTGTCCAGGCAAAGCATACCACTTGTGCAGCACTCCGACAGGGGGCCCAAGCCCTCTTCTGGCTGATCTCTGATCACGGAAGCGTCTTGACAATCAACATGAGCCAAGAGCAGACCTGACCCCATGCCTGACCCCGTGCCTATATTGGCAAAATGTGCCGGCACGGAGGCCGGCACCTACGAATTTCCAAGAGGCCATTTCATAAACGGACACTACTTTTGACACTTCCTATATAGGTCGGACGGAACTCTGATACCATTTCGCTTTCAAGTAAATAACATAGCCCGGGTACGGCGCGCACCCGCGTGTGCGCCCAAAGAGCGGGCAGACACGTAGGTCTGCCCCTACAGGGTTCGTTGTCCTGCCCATTAGACAGGGAATTCATATCACTGGGTAGACAGTGCATTGGTATGACTCATGCTGGTTTATTTCGTTCCGCCTCCGGTTTGAATCGTTCTCGGGGACTCAGCATCGAATCTGACTAGAAGGAGGTGGGTACAATGAAAAGACCAAATCTGATGTTTGCTGCAATTATGGCTTCGCTCTTGTTGGTGTTTTCCGGCGTCACGGTCATGTCGGGGACCCAGACAACTCCTGCAGATTCCAAGCAGATCGAGTGGTCGGGAAAGGTCTCCGGCATGGTATGCACTCCGCAGCCGGAGCGGACCGGCGACGGGTTCAAACTTGCCTGTTATGTTCCTGTTCCCGACTTCCGAGGTTCCAATGGCCCGGCCAGGAATAACAGCGATATCTTAAGAGACCTGTACAGAGAAAGGAACGAAACCCCGTTCTGGAAGAACTAGATATACCACTTGCCACAATTCTCGACCGTTTGTACAATCCTAGCTCCTAAAAAAACCAGTAGGGACCAGAGCCTGCCCCGGACCGCGATCCGGGGTCCCTGCCGGTCCGAACTAGTTGATTTGTATTGACAAAATGTGCCGGCACGGAGGCCGGCACCTACTACTCTCCCGAAACCGCTTTACGCAATCGGACGTTATTTTTGACACTTCCTATGAAAACGCCTTGAAGACAACCGGCAAGATGCCGGCGCTACCGGCGTTTTCATGATTCGTTGTGGCGCTTCCCGCCATGGAAGTTGCTATAGATTCGCCCGCCATCTTTTCTTGAAAGAACGCGAAAGGCTGGGGCCTATTCGGTCTGTATGGCCGAATGCCGACTCGAATGCTGCCCGCATTCCCGATCCTTGGCCATCTGTCCAGCACTGTCGGACTCGCCGGATGCTTTCAGAAGTAGAGGAATACTTCGTTTAGCCTGGCTCTGATACGGCGGGTAAGCATGAACCACATACTTACTCGGTCGGTGTCAATGTGCGCTATTCCTTGCATCCCCGGCTTGATGTCGGACAACTGGCCCAGAAAGTTAGCTCTGACCCGGAAGACGCTGCCGGCCCTTTCAAGGGTCTCGGAAATGGGGGAAATGCTAACCACTCTAAACTTATGGGCTCGGTCAGGCTGGAAGTTGAAATATACTTCTCCCGGTTGATTGACCGCCACAAAGGAAATGTCACTCTCTCTGACGAAAACCTCGGCGACCATGACATCGTGCGGCGCTATTTTGCAGAAGGGTTCACCGGCCTTGAATTTCTTCCCAAGGAGGCTCTCGGCCTTTTTGGTCAGTATCACTCCATCCACAGGCGCTCGAATCGTAAGGAACTGCCTCTGCCAATTGAGGAAGTCCAACTCCTGTTTTGCCCGGAGGCTCTTGATGGCCACCAACTGGCTCTCAGCCAATTTCATGGGATTTTCCGCGCCCAAATTGCGTAGAATTTCCATTTCGGTCTTGTAGCTCTCCAAGAGCCTCTTGGCTTCTCTAATCTTGTAATCGATTTCCTTGGCTTCAAGTTCTGCCAGGGGCTGGTCTTTTTTTACGGAGTCGCCTTCCTTGGCCGACACCTTGTCCACAATTCCGTCCATTTGGACGTATGCGAAGTATTCGTAATCCGGGGCAACATCGGCCCGCCCTCCCACCGTCAGGGTCACGGGAACAAACATCGCAAGCAAAAGCAGGACAGCCGCCACAAGGGCCAGTTTCTTCTTCAGGCTCAGCCTCGATGCCGCTTCTTCCGCTCCGGCGGCTGATATTGTCTTGAAAAAAGCCCTGCGAACCTTCGGGTCTTTAGCCAGCATCCATTTTTCCGTAAGCGCTGAAGCGAGAAATGGGAGCATGTTCATCAAGGTGAAGGCCTCGACCTCGCCCGGCGAAGCGTCCCTAAAGAACTCTAGCACCAGGTGGCCCACCACATCATCATACTTGAGCAGGGGAAGCACCATGACACAGGAGGACTTGGAATAAGACATGTAGTCTTCCAATTGAGCCGCCAGATCCGGTGAGAGGTCTCCTTTAACCGGAGTGCCTGCAAGCATCACCATACCTTCGCGGATGCCCTTCAGCGCAGGCGCGATCTCGTTGATCCTCTGTACGAAATCGGATTTGCGCTCGATTCGGGGCTGATTATTTGTGGCAAGCAGGGCTGATTTGCCCTCAAAATGCACAATCAAAAGCGCTCTATCAAAGGGAAGCAAGGACCGGGTGTCGTTTACCAGGATGAACTGCAATTCGTCCAGCGTTCTTGCCCGCGCAGCGTTCTTCGCCAGCTCTACCCCGATAGCAAGTGCCTTTCGGCGATAGTCCAAGGCTTCTTCAGCTAATTCCTGTTTGGGAGTATTCATGAGAAATGCAGGTCCTTAAAAAACGATTTCGCGATGAAATGTTCTGTACGCAGCGTTAACCATTCTACCTATGGCGCTCCGGGGAGGCTGCTTGACCACCATTCTCCCGATCATGCCCAAAGGTATGCCCTGCTTATTTGCAAAATCCAGCTTGCATATGTAATGAGGCTCCAGCGGCGAATCCTTTCCGGATTCTCCTTTGACCTCGGTGGCGATCTCTCCACCGAAACGGCTGGATAAGGGTGACCCTTCCAGATCTTCGGTCTTGAAAGGGCTGACCTCTCTCACAGACAGAGAAAAGGTCACTCCAGTTCCTATCGGAAACCAGACCTCCACCTGTCCGCCCTGAATCATTCCCTGAACGTCAACTTCCGGCACCAATCCCAAGATTTCGCATGCCGTGGGGCTGGCCATTTCACCAACGACCGTACCTTTGCCCGGACGAGCTCCACGTTGCAAGGTTGGGGCAAGCTTTGTGACTGCGCCCCCAAAAGGGGCCTTCCAGTCTATATTTTTGAGATCTTCTTCGATCTGTTTCACGGAATCGTCCAGTTGCGACAACTCGATGTATTTGATCGGCAGTCTGGACAAATCCTTTTGACTGCTTTCTATGATGGATATCTCCTTCTTGACCAGTAATCGCTCTGCTTGCTTATCTTTCAAACCATATTGCAGAGGGGTAGGGTCCAACTTCAGGATGGTCTGCCCTTCCTGAATCCTGTCCCCTTGCCTGGCATAGACCTCGGCGACCGGAGCTTCCGCCGGAATGACTATCTGCCGGGTCATCGCGGATTCCAAATAACAAGGATACACCGATCTGTCGGACCAGGGAAGCATCAGCAGTAAGAGGATCACGGCTGCGAGGGCCACAATACTCAATATACCGCGAGGCCTGTAGTTCATTTCGGAGGTGCGTTTGGCCAAATTTGTCACGGACCTCGCCAAAGGGCGTACAACAAAAAGAACAAACGCCAAAGCCCCTAGAATGACGCCGACCGTCTTGTCGAACCTGAAGTACACTCCCGCAATTATGCCCGCATACAAGAAGATTCTGTAAAGGGCTGCCGACACTCCGTAAGCCAGATAGATTGCCCTATCTCGCAGTGGGGTTGATGCAATGTTGACGGACTCAATTCCCAGTCCACGATTCAGGAACAGGTATCTAAGATAATTGAAAGCTTTGGACTGTAGATTAGGCATACGGAGCCAGTCGATCAAGACAAAATAGCCATCGAACTTAAGGAGTGGATTGCCATTGAACAACAGCGATGAAATCACCGAGATTGCCATCAAGTAGAATGCTGTGGAGTTTAGCAGCCCTGGCTTTGAAAAATACCAAATATAAGTGGATACCACAGCGAGTACCATTTCGGAGATTATCCCCGCAAGGGCAATAGACATCCGTTGGCGCCGATCGGCCAATTGCCACGCGGCTGTGGTATTGCAGTACAGGCAGGGAAAGAATATCAGGAACGCCACCCCCATCTCCGGCACCCGCAAACCAAGGCTTTTTGCCGTGTATGCGTGAGAAAACTCGTGAACAAGCTTTACGAGAGCTATAGCGATCCAAAGAACAAACAGATTCTGCAAATTGAAGAAGAAGAGGAATTCATCTTGCAGCCGCGAGACGCCTGATAAAAGAAGATAGGCGGCACCAGGAATCAACATGAAGAACAACGTCGCAGTGAATCGATTGACCAAGAGCCTCCAGGTGGGCAAGGTTTTTTCCAGGAAGCTGTCCGGATTGATCAATGGGATATACAAATAATAAAGTTTGAAAATGGATCTTTTGTTGAGTTCGCTGTCCATTCTATTCTTAAAAATGGTCTGAACTTTCGACGTACCGTACCCTGTTCCCAACAGCAAACCCGCACGGGAAAACTGCTCCACGAGTTTCGCCGCGTGGGTCGCTGTAAAATAGCGGCCATGAAGTTTGAGCTTCTCCAACGCCTCACTTACCGTGAGAGTGCCGTCGAGGACTCGAAGAAGCTCAAATTCGTAAGGAGAAATGCGGAAAAACTTATTGGCCACGGGATCTTCCAGAACAATCGTCTGCCCACCATGCTTTTCATCATACGAATGTTTCGCAACGTCAGGTCTGAATCTTGGTCTGGCTTCTTTCATGATTTGGCGGCAACGCGGAAAGTCGTTTCGTGCCCGGTCCGGTCATTGGGCGCGCTAATACAATCTTACAGACTGGCGAACGATTTTGGAAGGCAATGAGAATTAATGTGGCAGGAATCCTCCAACAAAACTTGCGGCCCGCTTTATGACGCCAACAGGCCTGGCGACGGCCGGTGGATGACCCAAGGGGACGTGAGGCATGTTAACATTAGTTACCGGGTAGTTGGTGCCAACAGCGGCTTCAACGTCGGCCGCGGCCGCGTGAACCTCACCCAGTGCAACAAGTTGGTCAATCTCCATTTGCAGCAGGTTGCACGAAGCCTTCTCCGTCGCGATACGCATCACCCGCGGCAAGGCTCTCTTGTCCTTGGCTTCTTCGACTTCTCTTGCCACGCGCAAGGCTTCTTTGGCCTGGGTTCGCAGTTCGGAGTTCTTTCGGAACCTTTCCAGGGCCCTCATTGCCTCCAGTGTTTTCAATCTTACTTGAGATATTATTCCTAGGGAAATTACCGCTCGTTCACGGTCGGTCTTTGCGACACGACTTTTGGCGGCCCCGTGTTCAAGCATATTCGCCGTAAAATCCATGAGGTCCCAGGTGATCCGCATTCCTCCGTCTATCCAGTTCTTGTTCAACAAGAATTTGTTCTCGTCTCTAAAATAGCCGATGAAGCCCTCCACTCTGGGGAAGAATTTTACAAGCAATCGTTTTTGGTCGGCTATGGAACTGACGTGGGTTAGGTCCGCCTGGTAAGCTTCCGGTCTATTCATCAGGGCAGCGGCTTCCAGTTTGCACGGTTCCAGGAAGAATTCCGGTAGGGGCATCATTTGGCCCATCACTTTGAAAATGCTGTCCGGGCAAATATTCATCGCGACGGCGAGCAATTCCTTTTGTCTGCCGATGTTGAGGCGTACCTCCGCAGTTTGATTCTGGGCTTCGGCCAATTGGGATTGGGCTGTCAGAAACTCCTCACTGGAGACCAACTGACGCTTGGACAAGCTCCCCAGATCTCGCACAATACTTCGCCGATGCGATTCCAACGCTTCGGCTTTGGGCAATGCTTCCGATAGGGCAAGCAGTCGGTAAAATGCCCCCGCGACCGTTCCGATGAGTTGCTGGGCCACTCGGACCCGTTGATAGCCCGAATAGCCAACTTCGTTATGCCTCACCACCGATAGATAGCGCGCCATCATGGCATCCATGGGTGACCAAAGCGCTTGTGCCTGCCAAGTCCGTTGGAAGCGCTCCCGTCCCGTGGAAAAATTTGTGACACCTGTGAGAGGTCCGGGGCCGACCACCTCATAGGCCCCTTCATTGTCGATGACGTCGCTCCTGCTAAAGAGTGGGCGATCGCGCTGTGAAAGCAGAAAGCCTGCCTCCAGCCTGGGATACATCCTCATGCGGCTGGCGAGGGCGACTTGTCCCTTGACCTGTTCATCCCAGATTGCCGTCTGCAAGTCCAGGCTGTTTTCCAGAGCAAGCCTTATGCAATCGTGCACGCCGAGGTCCGTCTTGCCGTGGTTGGCTACAACCAGAGGCCTAGCCCTGTACAGTTCAAGGACCATTGCGGCGTTCTGTTCGCGGACATTGACGGTGTTGCACGTGCAAGAACAGAGGCACAGGAAGAATAGGGCCACAAGAATTGCACCCTTGGCGGGGCTTGTCGAAATGAGCTTAGCAGTCCACAGTAAGCTTGCAATCGCAAACCGGCGAACCCGGTCGACGCGGCGGTATCCGCTCCCAATTCCACTAGGACATCCCATACCCACCTACCAAGAGGAAAAATTACGCACTTTTCCTCACACATAACTGCATAAATAAAACGTAGATGCTTCAAACTAACAGATGTTAGCCACAAAAGTCAAGGAAAACGGGATGAAAGAGCGCTTGTTTTCCGGTTTCTTGGGAAAAAAACCCTTTAGACCGACCCATCAACCACTTGATTACGCGCTCCTTTTTCTTCAGTTCTCTTCAGGAGGCGTCGTAGTCCCCATTGAGAGCTTCTTGGCATCCGCCAGGCTCACCGCGCCCGACATGCCCACCTCCAGTTTGCCCTTCGGGTTGTCTATCAAAATGTGAACGCGCTTGCTCTTGGATGCAGGATCAATGAGGCTGGATATTTTCTCGATCACCCCTTCGTACGCCTTGCCCTCGTAATGAAAAGCCGCCTTCTTGCCTGTAGCAAGTTCCGACAGCCTGGACTCCGGCCAGTTCGCACGCGCATACACTTTGGCAGTGTCGATGAGGCCAAAGACCTTCTCAAGGTTATCCACCGCCTCGAAAGGCTCATGATACAACACCGCGACAGTTCCGGAAAAAGGGGCCTTCAACACACAAGCATCGAGATTCAATTCCGCTTGTTTGAGTTTGTTTAGCGCTTCTTCCTTTCTGGCTTCCAGGACCTGAACCTGGGATCGCGCTTTGAGCAGATCATCGTACGTGGTTGCGCGCTTGTCATAGAGTTCTTCCTGGACTGTCAGCTCTTCGCGTGCTCTATTCAGACTCCGAACAACCGCGTCGTAGTTGCCTCGGAACTCCCCGACCATGGAGGCGTATCTTGCCTTGGAGATCTCGGCCACCACGGAACCTTTGGAAACGCTGTCGCCTTCTTTGAAGTTCACGCTGTCTACTATGCCTCGAACCTCGGTTCCAACAGTGGCTGATTGATAGGGATAAATCACGGCGCTTATCCCTTCGGAACGCGACAGGTTGAGATCTTTCAAGGCCTCCGCTTCAAGGTCCGAGTCGGAGCCGGAAACCGCGCCGGGAGCGCTCACAGGCGGGGGAGTCGCTTTTCGCTCCTCCTGCGCGAGCGCCGGAAGTTGCGCGGGAAGGACACACAGTAAAACCCACCATACCCACATCACACGCCGAACAGATAGTCTCATCAGCCTCTCCCAAACTGTTTTATCGTCCTAATTCTTTAAGGTCCAGCCGATTCAGTGACTGAAGGAAGTCGGCTTTTTGGAAACAAGTCCCTTATGGCGTGATTCGAGCCCGTGGACTTTGCCCACGCCTTACGAGGCCCTCATTACTGGGTTGTTTCCTTCTTGGCACTATCCGCCGGAACGACTGCTCGCTGAGCAGATACGGATCCCAGGCTTCTGGACAGAGCATCATGAAGCGCCCTCGCCTGGAGATGCGAAAGATACACCTGCCGTTCATACACTTCCACGAGCCCGGCTTGCCCCTTTTCATCGGTTCGAGGCCGGATCTTGCCGAACAATATGCTGATGTCAAAGGGCGTTCCTTCAACCATAGTGCAATTCGAATAGTACCCGTCTTCCTTAAGAGAAACCATCTTCTGAACTTGTGTTCTCCGCTGTTTGTCTTCTTTGACTTCAGCCATGTGTACCTTTCCTCCTTCGGTGCGGTTCAGTGTTTCAAGAAAGGGTTAACAAACCAGTGTGAATGAAGAAAAGTCTAAACAAACTTAACTTTTATACCACACGATGCCTATCAACCGAATAAAAAAGTGGCACTGTCTGCCGTGCCACTTTGGCATCCAACACGTCCAGGCCGCTGTGTACCAGTGCACACCGTCCGCGGGCAAGCGGCCAAAACAGCGCAAAACTATGAGGTTGCGGACATCCTCTACAGACCCAGCACGTCTCCAGCCCTTAGATCTTCGAGCAGGAACGCGCGCGCTTCTCTAATGGGATAATGGTTGAAATTCAGCCTTCTTCCTTCCTCGATTGCTGAGGCGAAGCCTTCCAAGGGCGTATCAGGAGATTCGCTGCCCCCGTGAACAAGTTGGGGCTGCAGCAGATCCTGCCAAAGGTGAAGCTCCTCCGCGCTGAAGTCGAGCCTCTGGCCGTGAGCTACGCCGCTTCCATAGCCTGTTAGAGGCGTGATGGGAGCGGTACTGCCCGCCGGTTCCAGTGACGGCTGCTTGAGATCATGGCCTTCCAGCCATGCCAGTAGGTCCTCCGGCCCTGAAGCGCCCTGTTTGAATATATCTTCCAGTCCGTGTCCCGAATAGAGCGGCATCAACGCGTCGTCAGGAAGAAGACGCCCTTGCAGGCTGGTCATGGGTGTCGAGCCCAGCAGACCTCCGGGAACGCCCGGTGGCAGGCCAAGACCCTTTTCTCCGTGATCTCGACCTCCGAAGACGGAATTCTCGCCAAACGAAGTATTCTGAGTAGCAGTATCAGGCCGGTGCTCTATGGGAAGTTCGTCAATGAGCGCTGCTACGAACAGATCGAAGGTCTGAGTGGCAATCCCGCCGTTACCGTCATGGACCAGAACCGTGATCGTGTAATTGCCCGGCAGAGTTGCTTCCCACTGAATGAGACCAGTGTCCGGATTAACGGTCATTCCCGAGGGCGGGGTATCCAGTGAGTAGACCACCCGGTCGTCCCTGGGGTCTCCCCGCCAGTCGTGTTGCCCCTCGTCGGTGGTGGAGGGGTTGTACGTGAAATGCATGCCGGGTCTTAGCATCGACGTATCAGGCGATGACGTGAACTCCGGAGCGGTGTTGCGGACTGTGACATCAAACTGGTCCGCATCATTGCTGGCATGGCCGTCAAAGTGCGTGACCTGGAATGTGTACTGGCCCACATCGGCATTACGGGGAGCCCAGTCTATTGCTCCGGTTGACGTATCGAACGTGATGGGCGCTCCGCCGCCGGCTGTTACTAGAGCATTATATGCGCCGACATCGATGAAGCCTGCACCGTCACCACTCCTGTCGATTTCGAGGGTGTAGAAGGTGCCGCCGCCGATCCGTTCGTCAATGGCGGTTACGTCTGGATCGCCCAAACTCAGGGCAGTGTCTTCATCGACCACCTGGTTCGGAACGTCGTTGACGTCTGTTGCAGCGTTGTACACATCAACCTGGAAGGTCGTTGTGGTAATTCCGCCGTTGCCGTCATTGGCCTCGATGGTGAAGATGTAAGCGCCGGAGGTCGGGGCCACCGGGGCCACAATACTGTTGAACGTGACGTCTGCGTTTGTGGTCGGCCAGCGGACCTCGCCGGTATGCGTGTCGAAGTAGATGGTTCCGCCCGTGGCTCCATTGGGCTGGTCGCTTGTGGAAAATTCATTACCGTTGATGAAAAGCCTGTAGGTGAGGCCCAGCCCCTCGTCATCCGAAGAAATGTTTGTTTGGTCAAGCGTGTAATCAGCCGGATTGGTGTCATCCTCGTGTAGCAGCCACCATCCGGGAACGGTCAACGTCGGGGGATTGTTAAGCACGGTCAAGGTGAAATTTCGGCTGTCAAGAGTTCCGTTGTCGTCGTGATGGGTGACAGTAAATCTGAACTGGCCAATGGCGGTATCCGCGTTGTTCGGCACCCAGTCAAACTGTCCTGTGGCCGTGTCGAAGGTCACGTCGCCCCGGTCGCCGTTGGAAGCGTTGTACGCAACGTAATCGACAGAGGCTGTAAACGCGGAGCCGTCCCAGTAGCTGACCTGAAGGTCATAGTACGTAACGATGTCCGTTGCGCCGCCAACGATCCAGTCATGGGCTTCGTCAATCGCATGGATGTTGTACGAGATGCCCACGTCCTCGGTTATGGTCTGATCGCCGGGTGCTGAATCTATCAAAGTGGCCGCGTTGGTGACGGTCACGTCAAAGGCCTGCTGAGTGGTCCCCACACCGTCACCGGCCGTAATCCTGAATTGGTACGGCGAACGGCCGTTGCCTTGGGTCACGTCGGCATTCCTGGTATCCCAGGAGAAGACGCCGGTGGCGTCGTCAAAGGAGATCAGACCGCCGCCCGGACCGTTGATCTGATCGCCGTCGTTCACCGTGTTCCATGTGCCGCCCGAGAAGATCTCCAGAGAGTAAGTCACACCAATGAAGGTCGGCCCGCCGGGATAGCTCTGTAGGCC
>JACRDF010000018.1 GCA_016212925.1 Desulfomonile tiedjei | reverse complement strand
GGTCCAGGATTCGATGAAAATACTGGATTCCTGCTTCCGCAGGAATGACGGTAAAAGGCGTCGCACTAGAGGCAGGCTGCCTCAATCAACGTCAGTGGCCCCCTATGGGGGCCGACCGCAAGGCCACGTGCTCTGCACGTGTATATTTACTTGCAGGTGAGCAAAGACGGTCATTGCTTCCCCCATTGAAGCGAAACACAATCCACGGGTGGCCCGGACGCCACGCGTCCGGGTCGCGAAGCGACAAGAGGTGTATTTTCTGAGCGCCGTGCCAGCAGCGCGTAGGATGAGGTGATCCCGCGGTTCGCGGGGGACCCGTCCCGCGAGACGCTGGATAGGGGTTTCCCTCGCAAGCGATGCGGTTCACTTCGTTCACCACATCCTACGCGGCCTTTAGGGAATGCTCCTTCATCTCGGCGACGGGGACGGGATTTCGCTCCTATTTCGCAGGAAATAATTTTGCATGCGCGGTGCCGAAAGATTCTTGACATAATATTAATATTCAAATATAAGTATAAATGAGATCTGGCGCCCGCGGAGGTAGCATGAAAAAGAGCAAGATGACCCGGAGAAAGTTCCTTATCGGTTCGGCAGCGGGTGGAGCCTCCCTGATGGCAGCGCCGTACGTGGGCCTGGACGCCTGGGCTTCCAAAGGAAAAACGAGCCAGGAAGTCAAAATAACCCCTACACTGTGCGATGCGTGCGGGAACTGGTGCGCAATGAACGTTTACACGCGGGGGGACCGGGTATGGAAGGCCGAAGGAATCCCTTACGCGGGCAATAATGTGGGACGCATCTGCGCCAAGGGTCATGGCATGCTCCACGATGTCTATAACAAAGACCGGATCAAGTCTCCGTTGAAAAGGGTGGGGCCCGGCAAGTTCGAGCCGATTTCGTGGGACCAGGCGTACAAAGAGATCGGCGAAAAAATGTTGGCCATATCCGAGAAGCATGGCCCCGAGTCCATATTCTGGCTGCAATATCCCGAGGGGAATGAGCCGCTGACAAAACGCTTTATGGCGGCCCTCGGTTCACCGAACGTCTTTTCTCACGGTTCCACGTGCTTCCTCCCAAGGAATATCGGATGGTGGCTTACCGTAGGCGAGCCCAAGCCTGAGCACGATTTCGTCAATACTCGCCTCATGGTCTTTATCGGCCGCAATCCCGCGGCAGGCCTGCAGTTGCGACAGCTCAACGACATCACCATTGCCAAGGACAAAGGTGCGCGGCTGGTGGTTGTAGACCCGAGATTCAGTGAAGCGGCCGCGATAGGCCATCAGTGGATCAGGATTCGACCGGGGACTGATCTGGCGCTCATGTTGGCAATCGCCCACGTGCTGATCAAGGAGAATCTGTACCAAAAGGACTTTGTTGAAAAATATACCGAAGGGTTCGATGAATTCGCTGCCAAGACGGAGCAGTACACGCCTGCATGGGCTGAGGAGAAGACCTCAATCCCCAAGGCCGTGATCGTTCAGCTTACGAAAGAACTGGCAGCTGAGGCCCCGCGCGCGGTTGTTCACCGTGGGTACCACGGGGCTATGGGCACACAATACAAGAACAGCCTCCAACTGGTTCGAGCAGTGGCCTGTGTGAACGGCTTGCTGGGGAATTTCAATCAGCGCGGTGGAATGTTCTTCGCGCCTAAGCCTAAGCTGGGCCAATTGGACCCCAAGAAACACCCAAATCCGCCCAAAGTCGAAGGTCCCATGGCCGACGGAAGCAGCGATCCGGAACGATACCCGCTTACGCCCAAAGGAATAGGGCTGGCCCACGCGATCCCGGAACTCGCGCTCCAGGGGAAATTGAAAGCAGGCTTCATCCATCACAACAATCCACTCCGAACAAATCCCAATCCCGCGCGAGTTATCGAGGGATATAGAAAGCTCGACCTGCTCGTCTGCTTCGATTATGTGCTGTCCGAGACCGCGACCATTTCGGACTACATCCTGCCCGAGTCCTACTACCTGGAACGGGACGATGTGGTTCACGCAAACCATTCGTACGACAGCAAGCAGGTCGCCATACGTCAGGCCGTCGTGAAACCTCTGTACAATACCAAGCCGATGGTCCAGATCCTCATAGAGCTGGCGCCTCATCTGGGGATCGGAAAGTACTTCAACTTCACCCTGGAAGATTACAACCGTGCGTGTTTGGAACCGCTCGGGGTCTCACTGGAAAAATTGAAGCAAGAAGGTGTGGTGGATCTCGGCGGGAAATGGCAGCCTGGCGAACCTGAATTTCAAACCCCCAGCGGGAAGCTGGAATTCGTCTCTTCGACTTTGCGGGACCTAAATCTCCCCGCGGTGCCGGAGTGGGAGGAGCCACTGGTAAGCCCTGACAAGAACGATCCGCATTCCTTCAGGCTCGTTCATGGCAAGCAGGCTCACATGACCCACGCGCGCACGATAAATCAAACGTACCTGAAAGAAATAACCCTCAAGAATGATTGGGGAAGAGCATGGATTCATCCGGACAGGGCCAAGGCTCTGCGCATCAAAGACGGAGACTGCATGACCCTAAGTTCGGCGGTCGGGAAAGGCAGAGTCAGGGCAAAAGTAACCGACGCGATTCACCCGGAATGCATTTTCGTTCCCAGCGGTTACGGGGTCTTCTCCAGGAACCTGCGCACCGCGTTTGGCTATGGGATTTCTTATAACGATTTCCTTCCAACGTACTTCGATCCGGTGCTCGGACATACCATGAGCGGCGAAATCATAGTCCGAGTGGAGAAGACCTAGAAATGGTTGCAAAGTCTATGAGTTATTTGGAGAGAGACCGGGGAGGCCCTTTTTGCAAAAACTGCTGCGCGCAGGGCGATAACCCGCTCTTGTGCCGCCGAGGCCTTCATGCAGCGAGGAGTCAATCGAAGATAGATGTGGCCCCACGCCGAGTGGCCCCGGACCCCACCCCAAAAACTCCTATAATTTGCAGCCCTTGTCTCTCGGGAGACAAGGGCTGGGGCTGAACCCTGGCGAAGCCGGCGGTCTTCGCCTTGACGGTTTAGGGCGGCTTGGCCGTAGCAAGAGTGCTCGCAATGATTGGAGTTACTTCATGCATCCTTCAAAAGAGTCCACATCTTGCCCGCCGGGCAGCTTTAGCTGTCAGCGGAAGCTGCCCGGCGGACAGGATATAGAAGTTTTTGGAGAGGGGTGCGGGGAGGAACCTTTTTACAAAAAGGTTCTCCCCGCAAACTCCTGATCTCACGGAGCTGAAAATGCCTCGTTACGGAATCGCGATTGATACTACCAAGTGCATAGGCTGTCATGCTTGCCAGGTGGCTTGTCAGAATCACAACCAGCTCGACTACAACCAGCGTTTTAACTGGATACTTGAGCGGGATCGAGGCAAGTACCCGTCGTTTGACAAGGAATTCGTGCCCGTTCAGTGCAACCATTGTGAAGACGCACCTTGTGAGCGGGTCTGTCCCACCGCCGCGATCTACACCACCGCGGAAGGAATAGTCCACATTCGCAGCGAGAGGTGTGTGGGCTGCAAGTACTGCGTTGAGGCTTGCCCTTACAAGGTGAGGATCGTCGACCATCACAAGGGCATAGTAACTAAATGCTGGCTCTGCATAGACATGGTCCGCAAGGGCGGGGAGCCGGCCTGTGTCACCACGTGCCCGAATCAGGTCAGAATCTTCGGCGATCTTGACGATCCCAACAGCAAAATATCGCGGTTCATAGCCGAGCACCGCGCTCAGCCGCTAAGGCCGGACCTCAACACGAAACCCAAGATTTATTACAAAAGGAGTTAACCATGCTCGAGAACGCATGGGGTTGGCTGATTGTCGCTTATCTGTTCCTTGCGGGAGCCGGGGCCGGGGCCTTTGTTGCGGCCGTTGCATGTGATCTGTTGGCTCCGGACTGGTCCAAATCGCTTGCAAGAGCCGGGTCACTCGCTTCCGGTCCTTTGGTTGCGGTCGGGACGATGTGCCTGGTGTTCGATCTGGAAGCTGGCCTTTGGCAGCCGTGGCGCCAGCTTTATCTGGTAAGCAACCTGAGCAGCATGATCTCCTGGGGTGTGATTGTCCTATCGCTTTTCATCCCTGTGGCCCTTCTGTACGCGGCGGCCCTGAACGACCTGACTTTTGTGGGCCGGTACGCGAAAAAGTACGTCTGGCATCTTGAAGTGGCCGGAAGCGTGCTTGCCGTGGCCACCGCGGTGTACACGGGAATTTTGATCGCGGTCGTTAACGGGGTTCCATTCTGGAATACTCCTTTGATGCCGGTGCTTTTTCTGGCATCCGCGGTGTCCACCGGGCTTGCAGTAGCAATGATCGGAGCGGCCATCATCGACATTACGACCATAAGGACTCTATCCAACTTTGCGCTTGGCCACGTGATCTTCCTTGCAATTGAAGGGGTTGTGCTGATGCTGTTCATCTTCATGTCGCTCACTCGATCCGTGGAAGCCGCGGTTTCGGCGAACATGATGATATCCGGGGTGTTGAGTCCCTATTTTTGGCTCCTGGTAGTGGTCCTTGGAATTCTGGTGCCGTTCGCCCTTAGCATCGTGGAGTACTACGAATACGGGAAAATGCCCAAGTATCTGGTTGTGGGCGCGGACCTTCTTGTGCTGGTCGGCGGTATGAGTCTCCGGGGAGTGATCATTTTTGCAGCCTCGCCCCCACAGATCGTGTAGCAGGCCGGGAAAGGGGTGGCGTCAGGGAGCTTCATCCAAACCCTTCAAGCCGCCGAGTGTCTGATCGAATTGGCAGCGTGTTGAATCAAACGGAGTGACAAATGGATCAAGAGCAAAAAAACAAAACCCCGGAGACCGAGGCCCCGGTTACCGCAACAGAAGAAGAGCCCGCTGCGGAGCCTCTGGAGCTGGAAAGCGCGGAAGAGGCCGAGAAGCCTCCGACCACCGCGGAATCCTCGGTGGAAAAAAGAGGGCGCATGGTGGTGGCGGGATTGGTTGCCACCGTGGTGGTCTCCTTTGTTGCATTGCTTGTGGCGGCAATTTTTCAGGTCACTTCGAGGTGGCTTGTCCCGTGCCCGACCGACCTGCCGGTGAACGATCCAGCCCCGATCCTGTGGAAGGCTATGTTGTCCGAAAAGGTCCCGCCTTATCAGCTCGGCGTTTCAGGCGAAATGCTGAAAGACGCCGGGTTCAAGGGAGAAAAGCCTGATTCGCCGGAACCACATCCTGCGACAAAGGAGTAGTGGTGTGAGCTTGAAGCCCACGCCGAAGAAAAAATGCGGCAAGACTTTACGAGCGGAGAGGTGTTGAGCCATGAAAGAATATGAATACGCCAAGGGATTTTGGAACCCTTATGTAGCCGGGATTGCCCTGGGCCTAGTCCTCTTGCTGACCTTTTATTTAATGGGCACCGGCCTGGGAGCTTCCGGCGCAATTGCGAGGACCGCGGCGGTGACCGCGCACGCCGTGGCGCCCGAAGCGACAGCGACAAATGGATATTTCAGCGAGTTTTACAAATCAGGGGCCCGCAACCCGATGGTGGACTGGATCGTCGTCGAGGTCCTCGGGGTCTTTCTCGGGGGGCTGCTTGCGGTCCTGACCGCAAGGCGATTCCGGCCCGGCGTCGGAAGAGGGCCGACGGCAGGAGTGGGGCTCAGGCTGACCATGGCATTTGGAGGCGGAATTATAGGCGGCATTGGCACGCGGCTGGCTATGGGATGCACCAGCGGCCAGGCCCTGAGCGGCGGAGCGACCCTTGCCGTGGGTAGCTGGGTATTCATGATGGCGGTTTTTGCCACAGCATTCACAGCGGCATACTTCGTAAGGAGGGAATGGTCATGACCGGTCCCATATATATGTCAGGAGCATTGGGCTTCACAACCAGCCTTTGGATTGCGCTGGGCATAGGAATTCTCTTCGGGTTTGTGCTCGAGAGAGCCGGATTCGGCGATGCCCGCAATCTGACCAATATCTTCTATTTCCGCGACATGCGAGTGTTACGGGTGATGTTTTCAGCTATGGTCACTTGCATGGTGGGAATGCTTATCCTCACGTGGATCGGACTTTTCGACTATTCCATGTTGCTCGATTATTCCCTGCTCAAGACTTACCTCTGGCCGCAACTGGTCGGTGGAATCCTGTTTGGACTTGGCTTCCTCATCGGGGGCTACTGTCCGGGCACCGCGGCTGTGGGAGTGGTCTCCGGAAAAGTGGACGCTGTGGTTTTTCTGGCGGGGATGATCTCCGGTATATGGATTTTCGCCGCGGGGTTTCCCGTTTGGGGCGGCTTCTACAAGAGTTCGGACCTCGGGCGTATCACGCTGGCGCAAGCATTTGGTGTCCCCGTCGAGTGGATGGTCGCCGCGGTGGTTGTAATGGCCCTCGCAGCATTTTGGTTGGCAGGCCTTGCCGAGAAGTGGGCGCCGTACGACAAATAATTTGTGTAACCGCTGGCGTTTCGTGCTAAAGAAAGGGTAATTAAACCCAGAAGGAGGCAGGATTAATGAGTAAAATGATCAAGTACGTCGTGGTAATGGTAGCGTTGGTGGCTTTTGGTATGGCGACCATGGCGATAGCTGCGGACTTCTATGTGGTCAAGGACGCCAGCGGCAAGGCCGCAGTCGTGGACAAGAAGCCTGACGATGCCAAAATGATCTTGCAGGGTCCCTTCAAGACCAAAGAAGAAGCCGAAAAGGCCATGAAAGCCGGGAAAGCCGAAGGATCGGCAAAGAAACCAGCCAAACTGCCCGAGTCAGGATGCTAAAGGAAAATGTGGGGGAGGCCCTTTTTAGAAAAAGGGCCTCCCCCACACCCCCTCTCCAAAAATTTTTTGTGCGCTTTTCGCTGTATCGCTTCCGCAACGGAAGCGATACAGCGAAAAGAATATTCATGATTTTGTGCTGACACGCACTGATTTCTGCGGAAACTTCAAATCCTGCAAGACGTTCAGCCAACGGTGGGGGAAGGCCCTTTCTGCAAACGGGATTATGCGTTTGGCAAAGAAGAGACTGATAGCTTGTCATCATCCGGACCTGAGTCTCCCATTCCTGTACGGCGCGCATGGCGTGCGCCCGCATTTGGGCGACCACCGGTCGCCCCTACATGAGCAAGAGATGAGAACAAGAGCGGATAGCCTGTGATCGCCGCGATGATTTCGACAGAAGTGGAGCATTCTTTGTAAAGTGAACAATTCCGTTTGCAAAAAGGACCTCCCCGTAAACTCTTCACAGAAAATCCCAGGTCTTGAAACGACCCAACTTTCCAGGTGCTCAGATTGTCCGAAGACAATATTCCCACCAGACGCTCTTTCCTGAAACATTTCACGATACTGTTGTCCGCCGTTACCGCGCTGATGGCCGCGTGGGGCATCGGGAGGTTTGTGTCCTTCAATTCCAGCGGTACACGGAGCAGAGAAGCATCCACTGACATTCTGAACAAGCTCCAGCCTGAGGTGCCTCTCCATGTTCCGGAAGCCGGAGCGTGGATTACGAAACGGCAAGCCGATGAAAGCCTGCTCGCTCTGGACGATCGCTGCACCCACCTTGGATGCCGCCAGAAATGGAACCCCGACCGCCAATTGTTCGAATGTCCTTGCCACGGCAGTGAATTCGATATTGAAGGTAATGTGAAGCGAGGCCCCGCGAACCGAGCCTTGCCAAGGCTCTACGTGACCACCGGCAAAGATGAAAAACTCCATCTTTCGGAGAAGCCGCCTCAAGGGACGCCAAGCTCGTGATGACTGAGTGTTGAGCAAGTAGGATGCGGTGACCAACGGGAACCGCATCATTCGGGGTTCTTTTCGCAATCGATGCGGTTCGCTTCGCGCACCGCATCTTACCTGGGCTGACGTTGAGCTACCATCTGCGAGGATCTCAAATCATGATGTACGAACAAGTGATCCGCGACTTTGCCAAACGTACCCTCGGGAACATGAGGGTAATCGATGAACTTAAAGAACAGGGACGGGAAGTTTACGAGGTCACCCAACTCGTAAACTCTACGCTTGGGCTCTTGGTGTTCCCGCAACAGGAATACGTGAAACGAATCCCGAACACACCTCTGGACCAGCTGACACGCGATGGCTGGCCGGTCCCGAAGGTTGGCAAGGGTTTTGATCAGGTACAGGACCTAAACCAGCTTATTCGCTACCTCCGCAATGCCATCGCCCATTTCAACATCGAGTTTATAGGTGATGGACAAGACCAACTCCACTTGCTTCGAGTGTGGAACGTATGGAGGGGCAAGAAAACCTGGGAGGCGGAATTGAGCGTGACCGATCTTCGGGGGATCGCCGAAAGGTTCATCGAACTCCTGATGCGGGAGGTCCGCTCTAACTAACCACACGAGCCGCAAGTAGGGTCCGGTGATCCCGCGGTTCGTGGGGGAACCGGATTATTTGAGTTCTTTTCGCAATCGATGCGGTTCGCTTCGCTCACCGCATCCTACCTGGGTTGGTACTACGCAACACCAGTGTCGCCCGCGACGGCAATGGTGCCAGATTATGAGAGTTTTTGGGGAGGGGTCCGGGGAGGGCCTTTTTGCAAAAAGGCCCTCCCCGGAATCTCTTCCAGAAGCTCGCAGGTTTTGCCATGACCAGAGGTTCCTTTTCGACATTTCTCTTGCATCTTCATCCCCGGTTCATTCCGGAGGCTTCGGCCAAGGTGGGTTTCACCTGGTGCCTTGGGGGTCTGGCTATCTGGATGTTTGCCATTGAAGTTATTACCGGCGCGTTGCTGATGCTTTACTATGTTCCCGCGCCTGCGGCCGCTTACCTTTCCATCCAGGAAATTACGCACGTGGCTCCGTACGGTTTTTTCATCAGGAACATTCATTACTGGGCCGGGCAGTTCATGGTGGTTTTTGTGGTCCTGCACATGATTCGTGTTTTCATCACCGGCTCATTTGCTCCCCCGCGGCAGTGGAATTGGATCATCGGCCTGGTGCTTCTTGTCGGAACCCTAATCGTAGACTTCACGGGATATTTGCTGGTCTGGGACGACAGGGGCCTGTGGGCATGGACCATAGCCCGAAACCTTCTTGAGGCTGTCCCTGTGGCCGGTTCATTGTTCGCAAACCTGTTGTTCGGTCCTCCCGAAGTAGGACCGACAGTGCTGGTGAGGCTGTACGCGTGGCATGTCTTCCTGTTGCCCGGCATCATGGGATTGTTCATGGCCTGGCACTTCTGGAGAATCCGCAAAGACGGCGGCATCTCGGTCCCGCTGTGAGAAAGCGATGAATTTGCGGGGAGACCCTTTTTGTAAAAAGGGTCTCCCCGCACCCCTCTCCAAAAACTTCCATATCCTGCCGGCTTGGCGCCTTCCGCCGGCAGCGGAATGCGCCAAGCCAGTAAAATGGAGTTTTTTGCAGGCGGCACGAGGACACTCCTTGCACACGAGGCTTCTTCCGGCAATTCCTCGTTCCCTCCTTTTGCGGCAAAGTCTTCCGACGATTCTCCCTCTACCTTGCCTATTTCCCATCATTGCACAAACTGTGAACAAGGACGCCAGCTTGACGTACGGGAGAAGAACTATGGAACACGTCAGTCATCCGGAAGAGGCCTCTCACATCGGGCACACTCACAAACCCAACCGGCTTATTCATGAAAAGAGCCCGTACCTGCTTCAGCATGCTTACAACCCGGTGGACTGGTATGCATGGGGCGACGCGGCGTTTGAGAAAGCGAGCACCGAAGACAAGCCCATATTCCTCTCCATCGGCTACTCCACATGTCACTGGTGCCATGTGATGGAAAAGGAGTCGTTCGAAGATCCCGCAGTAGCCCAACTGATGAACGACGCATTCGTTTCCATCAAGGTGGACAGGGAAGAACGCCCGGACATTGACCATATCTACATGACAGTGTGCCAGATGATGACCGGAGGCGGCGGCTGGCCGCTGAACATAATCATGTCTCCTGACAAAAAACCGTTCTTTGCGGGAACGTACTTCCCCAAAGAGAGCATGCACGGGCGACTCGGCATGGTAGACCTTTCTGTCCGCATAAAAGAGCTGTGGACCACCCAACGGGAACAAGTCATGGAATCCGCGGGCAAGATCATGCTGGCCATCCGCCAGGCGCCGGATGACTCCCCGGGAGACTTGCCCGGAGCCGATGTTTCGGCCAAGGCTTACCAACAACTTGCCGAACGCTATGACCGGAACAAGGGCGGGTTCAGCGCGGCGCCCAAATTTCCCACGCCCCACAACATGCTATTTCTCCTGCGGTACTGGAAACGAACCAATGACCCGAAGGCACTCGAAATGGTAGAAAAGACCCTCCAGGCCATGCGCAGGGGTGGGATCTACGATCACATCGGATTGGGGTTCCACCGTTATTCCACCGACGCGGATTGGTTGGTGCCTCACTTTGAAAAGATGCTCTACGATCAGGCGATGATTGCCATGGCTTACATCGAGGCTTACCAGGCTACCGGCAAGGCTGAGTACGAGAAGACCGCTAGGGAAATATTCACCTATGTTATGCGCGATATGACCGCTCCCGAAGGCGGGTTCTATTCAGCTGAAGACGCTGACAGCGAAGGGGAGGAGGGTAAGTTCTACGTGTGGAAGATCGAGGAAGCCGAACGAGTCCTCGATCCTGACGAATTTAATCTGGTCACTCGAGTGTACAATTTGTGGCCCGCGGGTAATTTCCACGAAGAAGCCACCGGCCGCCTGACCGGGAACAATATACCGCATTTGAAAGAACCCGTCGGAGCCATTGCCTCACGGCTGGGTATGTCCTCGGAAGGTCTGGAAAGCCGCCTTGAAAAGGTGCGGCAAAAGCTTTTCGAAGTGAGAAAGAAACGGGTCCATCCTCACAAGGACGACAAGATCTTGACCGACTGGAACGGTTTGATGATAGCCGCGCTCGCGAAAGGAGCCCAAGCCCTGAATCGGCCGGAATATTCCGACGCGGCCAAGAAAGCTGCCGACTTTGTCCTCTCCACCATGCGCGACGCCAATGGACGCCTGTTGCACCGGTACCGAGAAGGAGAAGCCGCATTGCCTTCCCACGTGGACGACTACGCCTTCTTCATCTGGGGGCTGCTGGAGCTGTACGAGGCCACGTTTGATGTCCGATATCTTCGGACCGCCCTGGACCTGAACACGGATTTCATGGAGCACTTCTGGGACCGCAGCATAGGAGGCTTCTTTTTCACGGCAGAGGACGCAGAGAGCCTTCTTTTGCGGAAAAAGGAAGTGTATGACGGTGCGACCCCTTCGGGGAACTCCGTTGCAGCGCTGGATCTTCTGCGTCTCGGGAGGATCACAGCGGACGCGACTTTGGAAAGAAACGCGGAACAAATTGGAAAGGCCTTTTCGGGAAACATCCAACAGTTTCCGTCCGCGTACACTCAAATGCTCTTAGCAACGGAATTCTTTATCGGTCCGTCGCGAGAGGTTGTGATAGCCGGAAAGCCGGGAGCCTCAGACACGGAAGATATGCTCAGAAAGCTCAGAGCACTATACCTGCCCAACAAGGTGGTCGTGCTCAGGCCCACAGATGAGACCGCGGAAGAAATCGAAGCAATCGCCGCGTACACACACGATCAACATAGCCTGGACAGTAAAGCCACTGCGTACGTCTGCCGCAACTACAACTGCGAGCTGCCCACCGCGGACCCGAAAGAGATGGTCGAGTTGTTGGAGGGGCGTTAGGCCAATGCGCGTTCAAAGAAGTGGCACAACCAATGGCCGGCCTCCGTGCCGGCCACGTTCTTTTTTGCCTGGTTCCCAGGCTCTCTTTGGAAACAACTACAGTAGCCTCTTCTGTCAAGCGATGCCTTCTGTATTGGGGCCACGGACCTGGGGGCGACCAGGTCCGTGCTTCTTGCCAAGTCTATCACCACGATAATCCGAAGGATTCCCGGCTTTACCTTAACATCGGGGCGCTTTTCGATTTGGTGTTCAATGCGGGGGCCAACCTTGCTGTTTTCCAATAACGCCGGCACGGACCTGGCGGAGCCCAGGTCCGTGGCACCCGGCCGTTAGTTACAGCGGTTGGCGGAGAGGAGCGTCTAAAGCAAAAGAGCCCCATCGTCATTCCGACGAAAGTGGGAATCCAGAGGAAGATCTGGTTCCTGGCTTCCGCCGGGAAAACGAGTGTGGTTCCGGGCCTTGCTATGTTGTCGACTGCCGGCAAGAACCACGGAGTTCTCCTGCGGTCCAGCACTCAATTCCCATTCGACGGGCGTCTGAAGAAGGCGAAAAAGTCCTTGGGATAACTCCCTTTCAAGTAGCGATCCGGGGTGTTCCTATCTTGGCCGGGGGACAATCCTGCCTTTCTTACTATCTTTCCATTCTCGTCCTTGAAGTACAGGGCGCCCACGCAATTCCCCGGATTGGCGTCCCCGTGCATGGCCCGAACACAACCGGCCAGGACAAGGGCTTTCGCCAGATCGGATGTGCTGATGTGATGTCCCACAGCGAAGACAAGGTTCCCGTCAGGACGTATACCGAATCCACTGCGGGTTGCCAGGAACCAGAGATCCCCGGAGGTGAAATTCAGTTTGTGGGAGGGTTCCTCTCCGGGAGCGCTGGCCGGCACCGCTATGACTGGATGATCCTCATTCAGCAAAGAGCCTAGTCCTATTTCGGCTGAAACGAACTGCCCCCGTTTCGCTATGGTTGTTACTACCTTGCCGTCTTTGACGATCAGGTGCATTAACTGGCGGGCATCTCTGACATCCGACAATGGAATGTCGTCGTTCCAATCGACAACGTCTATTGTTTCGTCCTTAAAGACTACTATCGTCGCAACTCCCGGACTCATCTCCTTAAGGACCTGACCCTGAAGGATTATGCCGCCTTTCCCCGCGTGTCTTGTCTGCCAAAGGGCATTGGTAACTGCCAGGAGCCGGGACTGTTCGGTTTCCTCGATGGAAGACGCGGACTCCTTCCTGAAGGGTTCGGCTGACCCAAGGTATAATTTCGCGGAAATCTGCTTCATGTTTAGCAGCAGCATATAAACTATCGCGTTGGGGAACTGATCACTGGGCCGGTAAAACGTGCGATAGATCAGGGAGCTGGCGTCATCCTGTCCCGACATATCTTGCTTGATCCAAACCCCCTCATCCTGCATTTTGGGCTCGACATAGAGTGGGGGAATATTCTTCACGGACAGGTCTTGTGCCGCTTCAATCGAGGGTTTCTTGGACAAACCTTCGGCCAGAAACTCGTGCAACGGCACAGGCGCACCAGGTTTGTAAATTTCTGCGGCCTGGTCCTGCGCGACACCGATTAATGGGGCGAGGACTAGAACGGTCGACAAGATTGCCGCTAGACAGCAAGAGCCTCTCATAGTTTTCCCCGTAAAGTAACTGATCGTCCGGGCATTCTCGATGTCCGAGCGCTAGTGTGGTTTCACAGCAAGGGTTTCAGCGCTGGCCAAAGCCCAGGTAGGGCGGGCCGTGCCCGCCTTTTCTTGGATTCGGCGGCCACGGGCCGCTACGACTTTACGACCACGCAGCCACACTACCCTGACCTTCCCAGCACAACAGTTTGTTTCAGAATATCGGGGCAGTATACTCCAAGTCTAGCCCGGACGCCACAAGTACTTGCTCCCAGCGGTGACTGAGCGGATCTTTTGCAGCGAACAGGAAGAGTACGTGAAAAAGTGTACGGAATTGAGTAAGATCAGTCTTCGGTCGATCAAGATTTTGAAAGATTGGAGCCGTCCAAGTTCCTAATTATTGGGGAGCTTTCGGCATCGCGGAACGGGGGAACCTTGTCGCCAAGCGTTCCCTTTAACAGCAGCATTTTTATAATCCGGAGGTCCTTCTCTATGAGCGACGACCAAGCGCGCCTCGATGAACTCTGTATTAATACCCTGCGCATGCTATCCGCGGACGCGGTGCAACAAGCGAACTCAGGGCATCCCGGCCTTCCGTTGGGGGCCGCACCCATGGCTTATGTCCTGTGGAGCCGCTTCATGCGGTTCAATCCGCGCAACCCCAGGTGGTCCAACCGTGATCGCTTCATACTTTCCGGGGGCCACGGGTCCGCTCTGCTCTATTCTCTGGCGCATATGACGGGCTACGATTGCCCCTTGGATCAGCTGAAGAGCTTTCGGCAGTGGGGTAGCAAGACACCGGGACATCCCGAATACTGCCCGGAATGCGCGGTTGAGTGCACCACCGGGCCTTTGGGGCAAGGCTTCGGCATGGCCACCGGAATGGCCATCGCGGAGCGCTTTTTGGCGGCGCAATTCAACCGGCAAGGCTTTCCGATTGTGGATCACCACATATACGCAATCGTTTCGGATGGGGACCTTATGGAAGGCGTGGCGTCCGAGGCCGCTTCTCTAGCCGGGCATCTGGGCCTGGGTAAGATCGTTTTTCTGTATGACGACAACCACATCTCCATTGAAGGCAGCACTGCTTTGACTTTCACGGAAGATGTGGGCGCGCGATTTGAAGCTTACGGATGGCACGTGCAGCGGATCGCAGACGGCAACGATCTTGTCGCCATAGAATCCGCGGTAAGAAACGGCATCGAGGAATCGGAGCGCCCCTCTTTGATCATGGTTCGCACTCACATCGGATACGGCAGCCCTAAGCAGGACAGCGAGAAGGCCCATGGGGAGCCTCTGGGCGAAGAAGCGCTCAAGGCCACCAAAGAGTTCTTCCACTGGCCGCAGGAGCCCAAGTTCTATATTCCGGACGAAGCACAAGTGCATTTCAGGAAGGCTGTGGAGCGAGGGTCCCGGTGGGAGGAAGAATGGCATGTTCTCTACGGGAAATACCGCCGGGACTTTCCGAATGAAGCGGCACGGTATGAGCGGGAATTTCGCGGTGAGCTTCCGGCGGGTTGGGATGCGGAAATTCCCTCTTTCAAGCCGGAAGATGGCTCCATGGCCACCAGGAAGGCCTCCGGGAAAGTGCTCAACGCGATTGCCAAGCACGTTCCCAACCTGTTGGGAGGATCAGCGGACCTGGCTCCTTCGACCAACACCCTGATTGCCGGATCCGAGGATCAGGAGCACGATTCTCCCGGAGGACGAAACCTGAGGTTCGGCGTCCGAGAGCACGCGATGGGAACGATTGTAAACGGCATGGCGCTGCACGGACAAGTGATTCCGTACGGGGCCACATTCCTGATCTTTTCCGACTACATGAGACCGGCTATTCGGCTGGCTGCTCTGATGGAGGCCCATTCCATCTTCATCTTTACTCACGACAGCATCGGACTCGGAGAAGACGGCCCAACTCATCAGCCTGTGGAGCATCTGAGTTCCCTTCGAGCCATGCCGAATCTTCTGGTCATCCGGCCTGCAGACTCGAACGAAACCGCGGTGGCCTGGAAGGTTGCCATAGAGAAGAAGTCGCCGATTGCGCTGATCTTGACCCGGCAAGGCCTGCCCATCCTGGATCAGACGCGATATACCAGTGCCTCGCAATTGGTCAAAGGGGCCTATGTTCTGTCGGACACAGATGGTGAACCCGATCTCTTGTTGCTCGCTACCGGATCGGAGGTCCACTTGGCCCTTAAGGCACAGGAGAAACTGCTGGCGGACAAAGGTGTTCGCGCGCGGGTCATCTCCATGCCCTGCTGGGAACTATTCCTGGAGCAGCCCAAGGAATATCGCGATCAGGTTCTTCCGCCGCGAATAAGGCCGCGGCTGTCCATAGAGGCGGGCGCTTCCCTCGGATGGGCCAAGTGGGTGGGCGATGGAGGCGACAGCATAGCTGTAGACCGGTTCGGAGCGTCGGCTCCAGGCCCCTTGGTGCTGGAGAAATACGGCTTTAGCGTTGAAAACGTCGTCGAACGAGCGCTCGCGCTGTTGAAGCGAAAATGAAATTGCGGGTGACGCTTTTTTGGGGGGTGCACAGAGCCTTCAATACTGTTCGGCCAGGAAGTGGGCCTTCAACTGTTCTTGTGGGGCAGGCTTTCCAGCCTGCCTTCAGCCTGGCTCAGGTGAGCTAACGGCAGGCTGGAAAGCCTGCCCCACATGTCTCCCTTCGGCCGGCACCGAATTCCGTGCAGTCTGACGTCTATAGGCGCCAGAAACGCAGCTAGTAAAATATGGAATTTCTTGAAAGGGGATCAGGGTCACCCGTCCCGCGGGACTCGACCGAGGGGTAAGGTCAAGAAATTTGGCAATTGCTATAATTGCTCTTCTTCGAGTAGAGTCTTCTCGATTTCTGCGACGATACGTTCCACCCAGTGAGGGGGGTAAGTCGCAGCCAAATGGCTCATGCTATAGTGTCGTAGGCCCCATTTCCAGACCAATGCGTCTGCACTATGTTCCAGCTTTTCTTTGAACCTGGCCCGATCCCCTCTTGCAACGGGCCATTCTTCTTTCGGAGGCTTTTCAGAGACTGCATGGGCCAATTCCCTCAGAAAGGCCCCTATGAAATGATTTTCCGGCCAATTCACATGTTCTGCGTAAGTGAGCACGGTGTACTTCCTTCTTTTGGCATGCCCTTCGCTTTTGGTAATCATTCCGAGGGGCAGATCCGTGTCTGCCATGACGACTACGACAAGTTTCCTGGAACCCTTGAGGAACAGATCGAGGACCTCCTCCGGGAGCAAGGAAAAAGCCTTGCCAATTCTCTCATAAAAGACCGACAAGGACTGCCGATCAACAACCGAGGCCTTGAGACTGACGATGCTCTTTACATAATCTGCAATTAAATTGTTTCTTTCGTCCATGGCAGGCTCATTTTTCAGGATTTCGGTGCGCCTTACATTGATCGGGTTTGCCAAAAGTAATGGCTGTTCGCGAAGATCAAACTATCGAATTCAGTAGCCACCGGCTTCCGTGCCGGTGGACTATGCACAAATAAATACACTACGCCCGGGGCGTGGTCCGGCAACGACCAAGACGGCGGCCATAGGCCGCCCTACGGGACTGGAGGTCACGACGAGTGTGGTATTGTAGGGCGGCTGTGCCCGCCGAGAAAGCTTTAACCCGGCAGCGACTGTGTTTCCTGGGTGGCTCGCCCTTCGACGAGAAAGCCTCATCCCTGGGTTCCTTGCTACCATAAACTCGTAAACGGGCCGCGTCTGACCTCGGTCTGCCGGACGGCCGCGGATGCTGTCGAACCTTGCCACTTGGTAAGCAACTCTCGGTACTCCCGGTTGTTGGGATCCATGGCCAGGGCTTTCCTTATAGTGTCAACCGCTGCGGCTTTCTGATCCACAGCGTATTGAACTTCAGCCATATTCTGTAGCATATCCGGGCTGTTGCCACCGGCAAGGGCCAAGGCCTTTTCCGCCATCTTCAGAGCAAGGCCGGGATTTCGAGCCGGCGGATTTGGGGCAAGGGCGTGGAGCAGTCCCAAAGCTCCATATGCCGGAGCGAATTTCTTGTCCAATTCGATCGCCTTCTCAAAGTCTTTAACGGCCAAATCGTACTCGCCCAGCTTCCGATAGGCGGTGCCCCGGTCCTTGTACAGAACCGGCGAAGACGGGTTCATTTCGATGACTTTGCTGAATTCGTCAACAGCCTTTTCGTGTCTCCCTTTGCCGCTCAGGGCCATTCCACGGTTGTGATAAGCGGACGCGGACTTGGAATTAAGTTCAATGGATTTGTCGAAATCGGCCAGTGCCTTGTCAAAGTCCTTTAGGCGCAGATGAGCTACCCCTCGGTTGTTATAGTACATGGCATTATTCGCGTCGATTTTGATAGCTCGGTCAAAGTCCTCGATGGCCGTCTGGTATTCGTGTTTCCCGTTTAGAGCAAATCCTCTGTTGTTGTAGTAGCGAGCGTCGTTGGAATTCAGACGAATGGCACGGTCGAAGTCCCTGATTGCCGAGTCGTAATCGTTTTTTCCGTTGTGAGCAAATCCTCTTGTGTTGAGTGCCTCCGACGACCCGGGATCTAGTTTCACAGCTATATCCAGCGCTTCGATCGCCCTGTCGTACTGGTTGATCGCGTTTTGAGCAAAGCCAAGCCGGATATAAGCCGCAGCGTACCCCGGATCGAGTTTGACCGCCTGGATAAGGTCTTTGATAGCAGCCTGGGCGTCGCCTTTCTTGAGCTGCGCTTCTCCCCGTTTTGCCCACGCGTGCGCGGAGTGGGGCTGGGCTTTTATTGCCTCCGAAAACCGGCTGAGCGCTTCGTCAAGATTGCCCGCGTCTTCAGCGTCCAAGCCACTTCTCAATGAGTCTATGAAATCTCCTGCTGCCATGTTTTCCGCTCCCCAGAACAGGACGAGCAGAGCGCCGACAACCAGGAAGACGTATCTTTTTGACCGCATATCCTCTCCTCAAATCGATCGCCCGTGAAACCCGGACGGCCGTGAAGGTTTCCTGCCACTGATCTATACTTGTTCCGCGGTCTTTTATCAAGAGCGGCAGGGTGCAGCAGGCAACGCGAAGTTTGAAAGCAACCTGGGTTTAGGCCGAAACGAGGACCCGCATGATACCACTTCGCTTTCCAAAGCGGCAATTCGCTCTTACCGGTGGGACAGGCATCTTGCCTGTCATTTTCTGGACAGGCGGGACGCCTGTCCCACCATGCTTGCCTCATGAATATTGCTTGTTTGAAAGCGAATTCGCATGACGTAACCGTAAGAGCATCCAGCGTCACGCCGGACCGTACCCCTACCTCGACAGTTCCGCGGCTCAGACGTTTGTTACCGGGTTGGAATGAACCGTGTTGAAATTCCGCTAAAATCTATATATTGTCCGGACTTGGTCGAGTGGGAGGTTTTCATGGACCTTATCGAAGCGCTGCGAAGGCGACACAGCATTCGGGCCTTTAAAGATGAATCCATTGCGCGCGACTTGCTGGAACAGACCCTTTCCGATGCCTCCAGAGCGCCTTCTGCATTAAACATGCAGCCCTGGGAAATTCACATGGTGCTGAACGAGGAGCGCAAGCGGCTCTCCCGGCGATTGATTCGTGCGTTCAGGGAACGAAGCATAAGCTGTGGTCCCGGCGCTGTGCGGCCTCTGCCCGACCGCTTTATGCAGCGGGGCAGGGCGTGCGCGGATGCCATGACACCTTTGGTCGAGCGTTCCGGTTCAGACTTCAAAACGTGCATAAACGAAGGGAGCCTGAATTTCTACGGAGCCCCCGCCGTTGCCCTGCTGTTCATGGATGAATCGTTTCCCCCGGAGAGAATGGCGGACATAGGAGTTTTTGCAGGGTACCTGGTTTTGGCAGCGGCCGGGCATGGGCTGGCATCGTGCCCGATCGGACTCGTCCGGGCGTACGAAGACGAAATCAAAGATCACCTGAACATTCCTGAAGAGAAGCAATTGATAGTGTCGGTGGCATTGGGCAAGGCGGACCCAATGGCCCCAATAAATGAATTCAGGTCCAGCAGAGCGGAATTGAAAGAGTTAGTGCGGTGGATCGGTTGAGAAGATTTATGGGATGATTTTCCGGGGAGGGCGAACAAAAAGGCCCTCCCCGGACCCCACCCCAAAAACTCCAAAATTATGGTATGTTATAGCGGTTGCCATAATTTTTGTCCGATTGGCAAGCACTCCATTCCGTCATTCCTGAGGAGGCAGGAATCCAGTCCCGCGTCTCGCGGGACTGGATTCCCGCCTTCGCGGGAAAGACGGGCGTTACAACGCTCTTGAAAAGTAGGCCCCGTAGATACGATCAGAAGACCAGATTGATTATCTTCCGGCCAAATGGACATTACTTTTGGCAACCGGTATATGCGAGTTTTCTGCTATTTTCGTAACACACCTGATGCGATCCGTCATTGCTAGGAGTGGAATCTCGCGTTCCGCGGGAAAGCGATCTCATTTTTGGTAGGACCGGCATCTTGCCGGTCAATCAGAAAGACCGGCAAGATGCCGGTCCTACCGATAAACATTGTTTCGGGTTGGCGCTCTCTCAATGACGATTCCTACAGGGGCTTCTCCCACACTTTTCTTACTTGCACTTAGTGCATGCCATTTGGACGGTTGATTCCGGGTTTCCGCCTCGCATGGCCTTGCCGGTGCCTTCCGCAACCCAGTAGAATGGTACCTGGCCGGTGTATCCGCCGCCTGTGATTGGCGTCAACCCTCCGAATCCAGCGCATTCTGCATTCGGGGCATCGCCGATCACAATCGAGCGATAGTCGGTCAAGCGATAGTCAATCGGGGTGGTGGCGGTCTGTCCGCAATTGGTACACTGAGAGACAACCGCGGGATTGCCGGAATAAGCAGTGGTGTCCGGATTCTTCGGCATATTTCTGAATTGAGTGGCCGCGGCCATATCCCCTTGGCCGGTCCTGGTGCCCGACCAGTGCACGGCCGCAGTAAACTGCGTGTCCAACTGCGTTTGCAATAAAAGACCCGCGCCGATCATGCTCAAAACGCCAAGGAAAAGCAGCACCATCACAACGGCGCTTCCTCTTTCGTTCTTCATTGCCTTAACCTCATTCCATTTTCAGTTGGGCGGCCCCAGGTATTGGCCCAGGACGATATTGCGAGGCGCGACCGTTATGGTCTGGGAACCTCCCATCGCCCAGGGTCCATACGTAGAATCCCCGACCAAACCGAATCCCTTGATTGTCATTCCGGTCCCCCGCCGCGGATCCGGGCCGGGGTAGCCGGCCGGGTTGGGATAGTCGGCGCCGCCGCCCCTGTCGATGACAATATATTTAATCGTCACCTCGATTACCCGGAGGTTGCCTATCTCCCACCCAAGGTCCCCGAGGGCATTACCGCTGTCAGGGGCCCAGCAAGCCGTGCTTTTATCCTGATAGTACTGCGCAAAGTTGCAGGTTACTCCTCTTGCAAAGCCGCATCGAACCTGAAAATCAGTGACCTTCACCGGCGATGGCTGTTGCCCCTCCCATCCCCCTATAAGAGGAAGACCCGCGCCTGAATTGGGAAGACCGTTGCGCATAAGAGTGCCCAGTTGAGGCTTGCTGCCTATAGGAAAGGCATCTCGGTCGGCTGCGCTGGCGATCAGTCTGTAAGATACGGCAGGCGCGACGTTCCCGCCAACCCCGGCCGGGAACTCCAGAGTAACCGTACGCTGGTTCTTGCTCTTCTGGGTACCCGACTGGGTCTCCGGCTTGAAGCTTTTCAGGGTAATAGTGTCAGGCTTATTAGTTCCCTGTCGCCGAATCACGCCTCCTATCGGAGGAGACGCACCGTCCGTCCCTACCCAGGCGCCGACGTCTGCCAGAGCTAAAGAGGTCCCACCGGCCATGGTGAACCAAAGCTTGCCCTGGCCGGCCGCGGAACCCAGGTCAAAAAAGCTGTAAGTCTTGTCCCGGGCAAGACCCATGTTCACGTGCTCGGAGTAACTCAGATACAGCTCATCAGGCCTATCCGTCCCACCGTCGTTGACCATGAGCGCCAAAGGCTGCTGCTTCATCAAGCCCATCCCCGCGCGCTCTATGTCCCTTTGTATGGTCATTAGCGCGAGTGTGACAGCCTCGCCCGCGAACTTGCGTTTGTTCGAGCCCGCGGAAGCCTTGGTCTGGAACTGGAACAAAGCAATCGCGGCTGCCGCCACAATGGCGAACACGGCCATGGTGACCAAAAGCTCGAGAATAGTGAAGCCGTTTCTTTTGTTCATCGTTTTTTCCAGCTAGTGTCGAGTAAGATCGTTCGAGTAACTTGCATGCCCGCGCGCGACTGCCGGAGTAGTTGAAAAATCCCCTCAGACTCCCCTTTACAAAGGGGGAATTCGTGCCTTTACCCCCCTTTTCTAAAGGGGGCAAGGGGGGATTTGATGAAAGCTGGCCGTATTCCCAGAATCCTCTATGTGACTGCGATGTCTGCACATCGGCGTTACTGCTGCGGGATAAAGTTGAGCACTCTCATCCTGTTAGTGCATTTGTCCACTGAATCCTTCTTACAGTCCGGATAGTCCGGCCCAGTCGGCCATCCCACCTTGACCTCCACCTGACAGATTCGGCGGTTCGTGTCCGTATCAGGGGTCACCGTCCAGGAATAGACGTAGGGTGAAGTGATGGCAGTGGGCGGCCAGTTACCGGTACCCGCTGCCAGACTTCCATCCACGCTCTTGGCTCTGAACTCCTCTATTTTTTGATTAGCCATATACTCGGCTTCTCTGGCATAATTGTTGTAACTGTCGGATTTCATTGACGTGTTGAGCATTGCAGCCACTCCCAGCATGCCCACAGACAAGATGAGCACCGCGGTCATGACTTCCACTAAGGTAAATCCTCTTTCAGATCTTCTCGGCTGCATTTCCGTGACCTTGCTTAGAGATTATCCCGCGGCTAAAGCCCTAGTTTGATCCTTCCCGCAGAATCAATGTGGAAGTTGAGGGCATGGGTCTTCGGATCGACGGCCCCTTTTTTCTTCTTTCTTATACTGACGGTATATTCGGCATGGTTTCTGGTAGCCCCTGCAAAGTCAAAGACAATGGTGGGAGTTGCCATGTCCAGATATGTCCCGTCAGGTTTTCTTACCGCCACCTCGACTTCATAGTAATCAGGGTCATAGTAGCACTCGACGGAACTCCCCGTTTTGTTCTTGATCACGGCATAAGGTACCCTTTGACTCACGGGCAAATCCGTATTCGGCAGAAATTTCAGGCACGCGGCAACCTGCACTTTTCCCGTGTTCAGAGTGTAAGTGGTGCTCGCAGCATCCGTCCACTTGACGCAGTTTGACGCATCGTCGTCGCGGCAGCTTTCACAATCGATCGAAAATGGGGAACTCGTAATCCTCCACCGCAGGTGCCCGAATTCGTCCTTTTCCGGCGTCGCTTTGTCAACGGCCGGGGGATTAGGATTCAAAGCCGTTATTCTGAACAGGTTGCCGTAGAGATAGTCCGGTTGATTGAATCCCGCCAGCTCCACGTAGTCCCCGACCTTTATGGGCAGCTCCTCCGATGTAGGCTTTCTGTCAGACACGGTCCCGCAGGTGTTACAGGTGAAAGTCACCGAATCAAGAAAGACTCTGAACGATTTGTTGTCGAGGGATCCTTGAATGCCCACCGCGGGCGCGGGCCTGACCTTAAAACCCGGCAGGCCTGAAATCGCTTGAATACGCACGGATTGAGCCGCGTTGACAAAAGAGCGGCCCGCGGCTTCAAAACGGTAGTGACTTATCCAACCGAACATGGGTCCCACGCCGATGGAAATGAAAATTCCGATTACCGCGAGGACGACCACAAGCTCGACAATGGTGAGGCCCTTTGAGGATTTCACCTGCGTGTCCTTCCGATCTGGATGGAGTAGGTAAGGATGGCGGTGGCTCCTTCCTTGTCTTTGGCCGAAACCTTGATCTGAAACTGCCCTGAGGTCTGAGTTCCGATGGTCCAGCTTACGTGCCCTTTTGGATCTATTGCCATTCCCGGCGGTCCCTCTATGGTGAGTTCCAACGGTTCGTTTTCGGGGTCCTTGGCTTCGACCTGCGCCCTATAATTGTACCCGACTATCTCCTGCTTCACAAGGCGGAGATTCGGCGCCGCGTTGATGCACACGACTTCTCTTGTAGCCGTATTACCAGGGGCCTGCGAAACATCAAAAGGGGTGACGGCAACTGCCACCTTATCCCCTGCCCGTAGGGGCTTCGCAAAGTCGACATGGCCGGAGAGGCCGTCGTAATCGACAAGATCGACCTCTTCCCCGTTCAATGACCATCGCACTTCGGCCCGCACCGCTCCGGACATCTTGATAAAAGCCTTGAGGCGCGAACCCGTTTCCGGCCGCTCCGGATCCAACTTCAGTTCGGTCACCTGCGCGGCCTCCGGCGCGGTCGACTCCGGGGCCGTCAACTCCGGCTCGTCGTCGGCATCCGTCTGGCCGAAGGACGCGCTCGGGGTCTGGAATGTCAGGCAAATTAGGCAGGCGAACAAGAGCAACCAGAGATTCAAACTATAGCCCAACGTTCCGTTACTCCCGCGGACCCCGGATCGGAGTCCGGGACCGGTGTGAGAATCCACCCTAAGAATTAATGAGGTCATGCAGAACTTTCCAGTCGAGGTTTTTTCCTATTATCGCCGACTTCCACGCTCTTCGCCACTTCTTATTGCGTTTCCCTCGGACAATAACGAGAGGATGCGGAGACCTCCGGGGACTGCGTCGGTAACCCCATCCTAATGGTGTTAGATTTTCATGCAAGCCCTGTACCAAACACCTGTCACCCCGGCGGGGCCTTCACGACATTTCGGATGGGCCGGCAGGTGTGCCGGCCCCTACCGATGCCCGTTGTTACCACATCGAGGCCTCATTCATTCGCGGATCGGTCCCATTCACAGACCATTGCGCTATTTTGAGGCCTTTGCCGCGTGACCGTCTCAATCAGAGTCATTTCTTATCCCACCCCTTGAATTGAATGGCTTTGTATGAACCTCCGCCGCCACCGCCACCGCCGCCGCCGCCGGCTCCTATCTTGACCACGGTGGCGTCGCTCTTCTGCACGAAAACGTACTCTCCGGTAGAATCCATGACCGGCTCACTCGGCATGCCCGTGCCAAGATCCACCTTGGCCCCGAAATCCGGCAACTGGATAACGTTGCGGCCGAAAGACTCGCTGACCGGGTTAAAACCGTCACCCAGCGACTGGCAGCGGTAATCCAGCATATAAAGCCAGCCATGCCCGCCCGCAGCGCACGGGTCGGATGTCGGGATGTAGGTTGTGAAAAAGACCAGTCCGAACGCGATCAGTGGGTCGCCTATGACCCGTTCACCCGGAGTGGCAAAGTCATATATGCAACTCCAGCACGGCGAGCATTTCTCAGGCGAGCCGGAGCATGACTTTGTGCATGTTCCTTGGCAACAGTCCGGTCCGCCTGTCGGAGGCGCCAGCTTCCACTCGCAGCACTTTCCGTCTCTGCTAAAGGTCTGCTTGCAGTCGGCCGCGCATTCTGCATAGCCGGGGTCGCTCGCAGTTCCGCAGACTCTCAGGAGGGTTGCAGCGTCACAGGTACCTGTGGTTTCTTCGCAACTGCGCAAGTAGTCGTACGGCGCCGTGGGCGGGCTCGCGTTGTTGTCACTCTTGCACGCGCCTTCCCCGAACGTCAAACCGAAGTTCGTGCCCGTTAACATGAATCCGCTTTCCGGGTTCGCGCTTACCGCGGGCGCCAGTGTAATCGTTGCCGGAGTGGTCGCCGTGTCAATAGTGTACGTGGCGGTGGGAGCTATTTCCGGCAAGGCTAGGCATGTCTTCACTCCGTCCGCGTCGGTGACGCAGTTAAAGCTCTTGATGTCGTCCGTCAAATTGTAAAACGACATCTTTGTCAGATCGGTCCTGTCGTTTGCACCGCCCTCTACCTTGTCGAATTTACCTGTTCCGAAAAGTACCCTGAGCTGCGGATTGGCCGTTGCAGTTGACCCCGCATCGTACGAGATTGCGGGCGCGGACTGAATCGGTTGCCGGCACCCACGGAAGATGTTGGTCTGGTCGCACGTCGTCGGATTAGTGCCGGTCGATTCCGCGGGTAGTGGTTTGGTAGGCCAGAACTCTATGTTCATACCTTTGTGATTGGAAGGATTGCCGGACCCATAATCTTTCAGGTTAAACACCATTCTGTATAAGTAACCGCGCAAGTCGCCGATGTACAGACGGTCCACAAAACCGTCTTCAGCAAATGTACCGCTAACGTCGGTCACGGTGTCGGTGGACAGGGTCTCATGATCGTTATTGCTCCAGACATCCACCAGAGACGGGCTGCCAAAGGCCCAGGGGATATAGGTTGTAGTGGAGCTTGTGGGTATATGCTGGTCAGGGAGCAGTCCCGCATCGGTCCTGGCCTTCACCGCGAGGGGCCAAAGGACTTGAAAATAATTCTCTCCCGTCTCCACGTCCAGAGCCAACATATATGGTTTTGTCAAAGCCCTCTTGAACGGTTTTTCGTCAGTGTCAGGCAGGGAACTCGGCAGGTCGCTGAAGCCGAATAACTGAAATCCCGTTCCAATAAAAGCTACATGCCGCTTGTTGTCGCAATCCCCAAAGCCGGTAGTCTGGGCAAGGGTCGGAGCAGTAGTGCCGGTGGTGGGGGGCACGTACCTCCAGAATGTAACATCCGAGGGTATGCGCACCCGACCCAAAACCGCCTTTGTCCAGGACATGGGCAGGGTCTTGAGCTTGAAGTACATCGAGTCAAAGCAGCTTTCATTGGTCCAGCTAAGCCACTCGCTGTCCGGGGTCTTTGGACACGTCGTGTCGTTGCTGGTGCCGGCGTCGTGCAATAGGTCATTCTCCCGGAACGGGAGATCGATTCTCGTCTGGCCGCTTTCCTCATAGACCACTGCCAAGTTCTTCAGCACCGGATATTCCCACAAAACCTTCGGGTTGGCCGGATCGGTCACGTCCAGGGCAAAGTACATGTCACCGCCGCCTCTTTCGCCACCGATTATGATGGTCCTCCAGCACCGATTCGAACCCGAGCAAGTGCTCGGGCGGGCATTGGGATAGGCGCAGGGGGTGGAAGAACAGGAGCAGTCGGTGGATTTGATGAACACATCCCAGGCCTTGGGCGAAAGGTCCACCATCTGCCTATGCGGGCATCCCGTGTCCCAACCGTAGGTGCTCTCGGACAAGTCGACCAAATCACCGAGCAAATTGCTGGGGACGTAAGCCCACATCTCTGCCCCCGCGGCCGGATACCCGCCTTCCGCGGTGCAATTGTAGTCCCACGTATTGTCGTCCTTTTTCAATCGGGCAATCAGGAAGGCATGTATCATGCCGTCATTTGCCCCAACATAGGCTACCTTGGGCCGCCCTTTGTACTTGGTTCCGGAGGGGTTTTCCAACCAATAGTTGCGGAAATCCCAAAAAGCCTCCGCTCCGTCACGGTAGTCCGTGGTGCCCCTCTGCAGGTTCCCATCCGCGCTGGACACCGATGCCAGAGGTGGTGGGCCGACGATCACAGGGGTAGAATAAACGATATCACCAAGCACATACCCCTTTCGGTCCCGATACCCGGTCCCACCGGGGGGTTGGCCCGTGGCGGCATCCACTTCACCGCGTGTCCAATTTATTATCTCCTTGATCGTGGTTTCGCCCAATACGCCAGTGCGGGCCTCGGACGCCGGCTGTCTCATGAGTTCCTGAAGACATTTCCAGTTATCGGTCGTGAAAGGCATCTTGCCTGCAGTTGCGGAACAGCCCGAGGGCGGAAGGTCTTTCACGTACGTGAATATGGTTCGAGCGCTGCGGTCAGTCAGAGCTTTCAGCTTTTCTCCCGCATCCCAGCAGCAGCCCCCGGACGGGCAGCCGTCTCCATGACTGCTCATCTGTGAACAAAATAAGCTGGCATTGGTCGGGATCTCGAAGTCGTACTCCCCGTCGGCGTTCGGCCAGTAAACCTCCAAGCGGCCGTTCCACAGGAAATGGTGCGCTCGATTAGCAGGATCACCCGCGTCAAAGGCCCCGCGGATAATGGCGTCACCTTCCTTGGTCTGCTGCGAAATGGTGGCAACCGCTCCGGCCGCGCCGCCAAGAGCGATCTGGCTGAAAATACTCTGAATGTAGGATTCCAACTGATCCCCATCCTTGGCCATCATGAAATGGTCGGGGCTCCGGTCAGCGTTCGCGTCCCATTCATAGTACCCGTCATTGCCCGCGCAGGTGTACATGTTAGTCCAAGTGCACGTGCAGGAACCGCACGGCTTCCCTGGCTGGCTATCACCGTTCAAGTCGGTAAATCCGCCCGCTATGGCCGCACGTGAAAGCAAATCTATGGCAGTGGCATTCTCTTCAAACACCATAATGGCGTAGGTGGACACCACCTGGTTTCCGGGCAGTTGCGGCTCTAATCGCTGGTCCTCCCTCCAGAGCTTAAAGGCAATGTCGTCCAAGTACCCGGAGCCATTGAACCTGGTCCAGGTGGAAGCCGTAACCGGGGCGCAGTTGGACGAACTTGTGGTACAGTCATCTGTCTTGCACCCGTTGTTGCACGGATGGTCCTCTGTGGGCTCGCCGTCGGTCACAAGCACAATATAGGATTTGAGGCAGCTTAGGTACGCGCCGTTGACTCGGTACGGGTCCCAGTCAAGCCCATTCGTATCGACGCCTACTTGGAAATTGTCTTTGATAGCTCCCGAGGAGTCTTTGTGCGCGTAAGTAGAGGGCTGTTGGTCGTAATAATTCTTTGCCTCCCTCATTACCTCCGCGAGCGGGGTCCATGTGGTGGCAATCAGATCGTTTATGGTGTGGACCATCTTGGGAATAGTCGTGCCCTGCCATGAGGTCATTGTGGTCTGATCTCCTATGGGATGGACCACTCTGCCTCCGTCCGCGTATCTGTCCGTGACCGTGTGTATGCCGTCCCCGCTCGGGTAGTCGGTGAAAGCCGTATCGCCGAGGTCGTACCCCTCCGCGGGGCCACGGCCATAGTTGAAGTGCATGAACCCTAGCCGCACCTTGTTAAACATATTTTGGACAATACCTGCGGGTGGGGTCCCGTCGGCAACGGTGCTGTGCTTGACCGCAAAATAATATGAGCCGTTCTCTTCCCTTTTCTGCACACCTCCCACGTACTTGACCTCGCCAGGATTCCCGTTATGCGCTGTGCCGCTCGGGTTGCCCAGGCTTACGTTATCGTCCGATATGGTATCGAGCTTTGCCGTTCCATTTGTCTCGTTCACCGTCGCGGGCCAAAAAGTCATGAGTGGCACGAACGCTCCGTTGTATGGGTCACCCGGAGATGGGGTCCTTTGTATCAGGTCATCCTCGGTGTAGAAGTGAACCAGGACACCTTGAGCAAAGGGAGTGTAGTGCACACCGGTGGAGCCGTTGTCATTAAACATTTTCCAGGCGTATACGTTCGATCCGCTTGGCTGGATACGGTGCGGATTGCCGATGAGAACGTATTCAGTAGTGTCGCCGCCGAGTCTTCCACCGGTCAACACCTTTTTCGCGATGTCAATGCGGCGCATGGTCAGCCAGTTCAGCCAGTTTCCGGAGAATTTGTCGCAGGTGCCTGTCGCGCATGCAGCCCTGTACCCCTTACTTTCAGGGTCCACCACGTTCCATCCGGACTCGGTATAGAAATAATGGTTGGTGTTGTTATACTTGTAGGTCTTATCCGGGTCAAAATAGCCGTAGTACTTTTTCGTCGGGCTGTATCCGTAGGAAGCGTCTCCGCTAAACCCGGTGTCAGTCCGGTTAATGGTTACCGTCACCTTGGCTGTGTTGGGATCGGATGTATCATAAGCGTAGCTCGCATTGTCGCTGCCTGACGTTTTTGTGCATGTTCTGCTCTGGAGGTATCGTGAGCATCTGCTGCCGGCCCATTGGCACCTGTAGATCCAGGTGCAATCGCCGGAATGCGCCCTACCAAATGCATCACAACTCCAAGTGAACTCGGGGTAGGTGGTGCAAGCGGTGACATTTTGGCATGGCGTTCTTGATGTCTTTGTGCCGCAAGTACTGGGCTGGCCTGAACACTTGGTGTTAGTGACAGGAGGACAGGTAAACGTATTATTCTGGCTGTACGATCCCGTCTCCTCGTTGTACGCAAACCCGTTCATACTTCTGGAGTTGTCGAGGATGAGAAGAACATTGGATTTCTCACCGGTGCCGATGAATGGAGGCGCGGAGCAGTCCTCAGCCACGGCAGGTAAAAAAGAGAGCAGCAGAAAGGAAAGGGCGATCAGGACAGTAGTCCAGGCCATCTTTGATATCTGTATTTTCATGGATCGTCCCTCCCTTACCTTTGAGCTTTCGGAGCTACACGAACAATTGTGAGGCGCCGGTCGTCCGACTGATATGGCTTCCCCTCGGTTTCTGCTGTACCGCCGGTGACGTACTCGACGTTGACTATGTCTCCACGTTTGAGGCCGCGGCGGTTAATCGGCTTGCCGTCGATCCCGTAAAACTTCGTGATCTCGGTAATGTGATATTGTCGGCCGCTCAAGAGCAACCGGTGGAATTTCATCTCTTCAAAAATGAGGCCTGTGGCAGTTTCCTTGGTCTGCACTGTAGGCGAAGGCTTCGGCGCTGCTCCGGCGCCCTGTGCGGCCGCCTGCGACGTGAAAACCAGGCCGGCAAAAACAAGACATGTTGTTAAAAGGAGCAAGGACCGGACGGTGCTGAGTGATTGTCCAGACGGCCTCATGTCGGAACCTCCTTAGTAAGCCTTATATAGAGGGTAAAAACTAACGGCAGAATACACCGCAGGACATATAGTCAAGAAACGTGCCAATAGGAATAATGGGCTCAGAAAGGGCCACTATTTGCATGAGGGTATTCCCGCGCTCCAATGTGGGACTCGCGGACCTCGAGTCTGTGACAAAATGTGGCATGACGGAGGGGGGTGTATCGGTAACTAGTTAATATGACGCAATTAGTTACTGTAAAGAAAGTTGATAGGTAAGGGCAGGACTATTAAATTTGTTTATGGTTGCAGGTGATGGGGTTGGTGGCTGGGAGCCTCAAGGCAAAAAATGTGGGACAGGCTTTCCAGCCTGTCATTGCCCTGTGTGAGCCGGCATCAAGGCAGGCTGGAAAGCCTGCCCCACAACAGCAGTTTAGTACCGCGTGTAATCCACGCAATCCTGCCTGAACTCCTCAATGATCTCATCGGTAAGCGTCGGGCGGATCTGGGAGATCATCTCCAGGAAAATCTTGGTATCGAGTCGGTAATCTTCCCCTTTCACCAGCTCCCGTTCGAATGAGTGCTGCGTTACCTTCTGGAACAGGTATTCGATATCCGCAGGAGTAAAGAGAGGTATTTGGGACACGATCTTGTCCACGTCCACGTCTCCACAGTTGGTTTTGGACAGATAATGCTCGAATATGGTTTTTCGGCCCTCGCTGTCCAGACCTCCCACAGGTATGATGCAATCGAAACGCCCGGGCCTGAGAAGTGCGGCGTCCAGATGGCGAATGTAGTTCGTTGCGCATACCAGAAGGTTCTTCTTATCCTCTGCTTTGAGGATTGGGACCTGCTTGAGAAATTCGTTGGTGATAGACTTATCAATCCGGGAAGCTTGATCGCGGCTCCCTGCGATTTCCTCGAACTCATCGATAAACATTACCACTTCGTCCAGTTCTCGTGCCTTCTCCATGAATATCTTGAGGTTGGCGCCCAGGCGATCTTCACCGTCGGCCATCAGGCTGCTGGGACTGACCTCCACGAACCACCACCGGAGAATACTCGCTATGGCCCGCACAAAATAGGTCTTTCCCGTGCCGGGAGGACCAAAGAAGATGATCGTCCTCGGAGGGACTACCCCGTGCTTCCGAGCCAGCTCAGCCTCAGTGAGCGGAAGTATAATCCTCTTGCTGACAATCTGCTTGGGGGGCTGTGATTCGGAAATTGTGTCCCAGACGGACCTGTCGACCATCTGGGCCCCCATCTCTTTCAGTAGATGGCTCCTGGTAGATCGTTCCAGTTCATCTCGAACCAATTCCGAATTTTCTATGAAATCCACACAAGCGACCTTTATGCCTACGTCCCTTCCCAGCCTTTCGGACAAAAACCACTTGTGTTGAAGGATCTTTACCCACAGGTCTCCGGCCACATCCGGTTCCACTTTATGCCCGCTGAATTCGAATATGCGTGTTACACACTCTTCCGGAGGCGGAATGTCCGTAACGATTTCCATAATTTCCTCCACAAAAAAATAAAACGGAGATCCTTTTCAGAGAAGAAGCGACCTTTATCCCGTCTCTCTCCGAGTGTCAAGCCTGAAGGTTTTATTTCTTGGTCGTTGGACGCCAGGGTTTCGGGCTTGCAATGTCTCTTTGTCCTGGGCCGTGATACAATGATTCGGTCCGGACTTAACGGGTGAGACATGCCTATCGCATAACAGTTCCCGAGCAAGCAGGATTCGGCAAATAGAGGTAACCATTCAGTCTTGCGGGGGTAGAAGGGATTCTGAGCCCTGAAAGGGCGTACCAATGGTAGCCACGGGTGTAACCCGTGGACCGGAAGCACTGCCCCAGCCCTGAATCACCGACCCTGGAGGGGTCGACGAATCCCGAAGTCCAACTCACATTCATGGTCGACCCCTCCAGGGTCGGTGATCCAAATGATTGTGTGGGCCATTCTCCACGGGCTTACGCCCGTGGCTACTTTTGGGCTGCCCCTTCGGGGCATGGGCGACGCTCCCGCACGTAAGTGAATGATTACAAATAGAGTAGATGCGATCAACTAAACGGACAGATCATGGTTGATAAGAAGGTCATACTCCAGGAAGTCGGCCCGAGGGACGGCTTGCAGAACGAGCGTCGCGCGCTTTCGCCTGAGGTGCGGGCGAAACTGATTGAGAAGCTTGTTAATTCGGGGCTGGCCAGGATTCAGATCGGGTCTTTTGTGGATGCTCGCCGCGTTCCCCAGATGGCGGGAACGGACATGGTCTGGCAGCTTGTGGGCAAAAAAACAGGTGTCAGGTACAGTGCATTGGCCTTGAACAAGCATGGGCTCGAAAGCGCGATAGCCGCGAGCGTTCCCCACGTGGAGATCTACGTGTCCGCGTCAGAAACCCACAGCCGGAAAAACGTGGGCAAGAGCGCCACAGAAGCGCTGCTTGAGGCCTCGGGCATGATACGGCATGCGCTGGCTCACGGCTTGAGCGTCACCGCGGGGGTAATGTGTGCGTTCGGGTGCTTTTTCGAGGGAGCAGTTCCGGTTGAAAAGGTCGCGGAGATCGTGGCCGAGCTTAATATGGCGGGGCAGGGGTCACGCCTGCCTGAAGGAGGCAGGCAATCCCGCGATTCGCGGGACTGTGCCGGACAGGTCGAGATCGGCCTTGCAGACACGACGGGAATGGGTGATCCGGATTCAGTGAAAAGGGTGTTAGAGTCTTTGGCAGGACTTATCGCGATGGATCGGATTGCCATGCATCTCCACGATACCAGGGGATTAGGCATCGCGAATATGAAGGCGGCCTTGGAGATGGGAGTACGGCGATTTGACACTTCCGTGGGCGGGCTGGGCGGTTGTCCGTTTATACCGGGTGCGGCGGGAAACATTGCCACAGAGCGCGTGGTAGAGGAAGTAGAATCTATGGGCTTCTCAACAGGAGTAAATGTGGAGAGAATCAGGCAGGTCGCAGAGGATGTGGTGGCGCTGCTCGGCAGAAGTCCCGCGCCATAATTAGCCGGCACCGACCTGGGAACCAGGTCAGTGGCACCTCCGGGATGGCTGAATGGCAGATATGTGGGGCAGTCCCGCGGCTCGCGGGACTGCCCCACAACAACAACTCAAATCCGACTCATTAAGCCACCAATAGTGCCCCGAACCTTGTTGCAAGAACTCCCATAATCCTTCATGAACAGCGCAACGCTGCGACGCGGCTACCCTTCGTCCTCTTCTTCGTCTTCGTCGTATTCCTCGTCGCCGTAGTCCTCGTCCCAGAAGTCTTCTTCATCGTCTTCTTCATCGTCATCGTAATCGTCTTCGTCTTCGTCCTCGTCGTATTCGTCGTCCTCGTCAAGGTCTTCTTCGTCCTCGAAATCTTCGTCCCACTCCTCGGTCGCCTCTTCGTCCACTTCCTCCTCATCCCTCGGCTTGAGATAGAATGGAACGGTTCTGACAAATGGTCCTTCAGGGTCATACTTTTCCGGACACCGGATAGGAGCACTCGCTGACCTTGAGGATTCCGGCCCCCAAGGATCAGGAAGCTCCAGCACAATTTCGAAGGAATCCTTTCCTATGGCATTCACTCTCCACTCTCCCGAAATAAGATGTTGCATGCAGCTTATCATGAAACGAGTCTTGTCCCAATAAGCATCACGTGAAAATCCCGAAAACCGGCTTTGCGATCATGAGGGCTCGGGTCACCCTCAATTTCCGTGCGCTGGGAGCGGGGCAAGGAACTCTTTTGGTACCGAAGTGAATTGACTTTGGCGCGAGCCAGGCATTATGGTCAAGAAACGCGAACATTGCGAGTTCGGGGCGCTTCTCTCGGAAACAGGGAATCATCCTTGCCTCATGGTAATAGGAGGACAACATGGGTGGCGAAGACAGACCGGAAGTTGAATACCTTTCCTCGGAAAGCTTGAAGGGCTTTCCGTTCTCCGAGGCGGTACGGGTGGGAAACATCCTCTACCTGTCGGGACAACTGGGATTAGACAGCTCCCGCAAGCTGGTTCCAGGTGGAATTGCTGCCGAAACACGGCAGACTCTGGAGAACATTAAATCCACTCTCGAAAAATATGGCTCCTCGCTCGACCATGTTGTCAAGGTCACTTGTATGCTGGCCGACATGAGCGAATGGGCAAAGATGAACGAGATCTATGTAACCTATTTCTCCAAGCACCTGCCTGCGCGGAGTGCCCTCGGAGCAAATGGGCTGGCGCTTGGGGCACGCGTCGAGATCGAGTGTATCGCAGTGTTGAAATGATGGATTCGCAATATAACGGCTCGAGGCAACGGCACGTTTCTAGGGACTAGCCCGAGCCCGCGCACGCAACGCCCGAAGTCTATTGACTCAGCCATTCATCTGTTATATTCGCCATCTTCCATACGGCATTTGTATCCCTACGCCCACAAAAGGATATGACCGACCCATGACCAAGGAAGAGGTTCTGTCGAAGGTCAGGAAGCTCTTTGAGCTCTCCAATTCGCCCAATGAAAATGAGGCCGCCCTGGCCGCGTCAAAGGCTCGTGAGCTTCTGGCCAGGTACAACTTGAGCATTGCAGAGTTGCCGCCGGACGATATGAACAGCGCCCTCAAGCCCACCGAGGCATCTGTGCGTGTAGGCAAGGCTGTCAGGAATTGGGTGAAGGGGTTGCTGATTCATGTTGCCGAAGGATTCGATTGCGAGCACATCATCCGCAGGCGACACGGCTCCGACCCCATTTTATCGTTCATAGGCACCCCGGCTGACGCGGCGGTCGCTGTCTCGACCTTTCAGTTTCTTTACCGGCAGCTTCACCGACTCTTGGAGCGAGCCCTTCCCAGGCTCAAGGGAGACAACAGGAACTGGAGCACTGCTGCTCTGAAATCCGCCTACTTGGACGGAGCAGTCAAACGGATCGGCGAGCGGTTCCGGGAGCAAACGCAAGCCATCAGGGCCGTAGAACGCGATGGCTGTAAGGCCCTGGTCCTGGTCAAGGAACAGATGATAAACAATTACATGGCTGCCGCTTTCCCAAATATCAGATTGGAATACGGCCGAAGGAGGGTTGTGAGCGCGGCTGCTTTTGAAAAAGGATATTGCGATGCAGGTACGATTCACCTGCGACCGGGTACGGCAAACGAGGGTTCAGAGCGATTGGCCGTCACTACGTAGAGGCTTGAGAGGAAGTGTGTTGACAGCTTTTGACTCATCTCTCACCCGCGTGGAATCGAAAGGTAGCGTTAATAAATGAGCCAAGAGCAGGCTTGAACCCAAGCCCCAAGCCAAATAGATCGAAGGATTGAAACATGGAAGTTGACCAAGAGACAGCCATTGCCCGGTTCTTGTCGCTTGCCCGTTTGTGCCATGAACGGCGCCTGACCGCGGTCGAGGTAATACACCAAATTATTCACTTCTACCAGGAAGTACGCATATTCACGGCCGATCTTGACAAGGATGATGACATGTTGCTCTTTCAGTGGGGAGCGAGCCGGAATTTACTATTCGCCGAGCCGACTGATTTGCGTCCACTTAAAGACGGCAAACTGGAGTTTGATGACGTTGAGTCCGCGTTCCTGGAATTCACGCGGCAAGTCTTTGCCCCTGGGGACGATGAAGAGGCCGAGTTTGATGATTTGGCAATTCACATGAGTATCATTCTTTTGTACGGTCCTGCGAGCGGCCAGGAACAAGGTGGTCAACTGAGGATATCCTTGAAGCGGGCGGACGACGACGTGAAAGAGTTTGTGTCACAGCCATTCGTATCTGAGCGGCTTCATGCAGATCCAACCCGATATGTGTCTTTAGTTGGCTTCTGCGGGTAGGCCTGTTGAGCAATTTCAATAACAATATCCGTGTTTGGAATGGAGGGGAAAGGCGGAGACCTCCCTCACATTGAAGGAAATGTCCAATCAAAGGGGGAACTTCTTTGTTGACAGCAAGTGTGCGATCTCTCTTAGAATTTTTTCGGCCTCCGCTTTACTGTTCGCCTTTTCCAGCATGTGGAACACTGTGTCCATGTACTGGCGACTATTGCTGAGTCGCCAATGATAAGTACGCTCCAGCCACATTCCATTCGCTGCACTATCCATCTCGATACCCCAATTTTTAAGTATGTCTCTGGATTCCTGAGCTGCCCAATGCCTCCACGGTACGATATGGTGAGCATCATGGTCTGGAGAGGGTCTTGGTCTTACAGCCTCGGTCAGGTTTTTGCCAAGAATCTGTGAAGGATGGCTCCCTAACAGGAATAGAATGGGGTCGACCCATTTTTGGCGCCAAGCCTCCTGTTCATCGAGAGCGACCATGGCCCCTTCTCTGACGCCTTGAGCGTATGGAGATTTGTCTGTCGGGGCCAAGTCAGGCGGCGCCTTGCCATCGTGAATGGCCCAGTATCCATCACTCCAGCCTTGCTCATGCTCTTCTTTTTCCTCTGCTTTATCCTGTGCTTTACCGGGCCATTCCAAGCCCAATTCTGCATACGATTCCGGATTTTGACCGGCTGTCCCGGCCCACCGCTTCATCTCTTGCAGCATTGCTATGATCACATTGTCCGTCTCGTGCTTCAGCTTTTCGTCCACGTACGCATCGATGGACTCGGGGGAAGGCTTGCCGGACTCTTCGTCCTCGGTGCTGGAATGTTTGCTTCGTTGCCCGGTGTGACTCGAACTAAACTCCGGATGGGTGGCGAACCACCAGCGCCGCTGCTGGTCGGTTTCAATCATGGTGGTCTCCTTTGGTGGAAGGAAGGGATTACTTGTCGCTTCGCGGGATGTTTGCGTACCAAGGATCGGAATCTATCGGTTCGAGCAGGCCGTTTCCCTTGGCGTCTTCCAGAGCGGTCAGGACCCAGACCAGGGCTTTCATGACAGGTGATTTGAGCAGCTCATCGAGCGGTTGTCGCAGCGTGTATCCTAATATGGGACAGTTTGCTTCGTGGATCAAGAGTCGGCCAGCGAGGATCAATCCTCGAGTCTTTTCCAGGGCTGAACGATAGTTGGAAAGGGTCTTGTCCGGCACGGCCATGACTGTGGCTGTGGTGTCACGGCCCCTGAAAAGGGAGCGATCGGAGGAGGAAGGGTTGGAAGAGGGCTGAAAAGAAGAAGAGTTTTCAAAGGGATTTTCGTAAAAACACAGGCCGTCCAGGGTCCTCAGATAGGCTGTGGCGAGGTCGTCGCGAGCATCGACCCAAATCACGTCCACGAGAAAACGGTCCCTGGCCTCCAGGGCAGCGTCGCCCAGTTCCCAGAGGCCGCCCCGCTTTTCCCACAAGCAATGGTAGCGTCCTTCGAGACGCTCGCCCACAATGCAGATATAGCCGGTGTCTTGATCGGGCCATCCGATCCCGGCCCAGATCCGGTTGAATCCTTCTTTTCGACTTGTTCCTGAAACCTCGATGGTTCCGTTTTCACGGTATTCCGCGCGCATGGTCCTAAAACTCCCCTTTTGGCAACCGGCCTGCAATGAACCGGTTTTCCCAACTGTGCGTGCGCATCTCGTTGGCAATGGCCAGGGCCATGATCTCATCATCGTGAGTGAGCCTGGAATCAGGTGATTTGTAGTTCTGCCTGAAGGTTTTCTTCTCGGGGTCCCATACGAAACCTTGCATCTCCAGCAGCGTTGTCTTGCTGAAGATTTTCAGGCCCCGGCTTTCCAGGGTTTCTGCCAGCCGACTGAGCATTGCCTCTTTGGTGGTGCGGTTGGTGATCCATCCGAGCCTCCGGGTTTCTTCCGGAATCTTTCGGTCGGTGTAGGTGTGGTAGTACAGATTTGGATAGCCCGTGATCTGGGGATATTCTGCCAACCCGCGTTCGCAGACAGCCAGCGTAGCCAGTCCCGGGCCGTTGCGCTCGATTCCCAGCAGCCCGAAATTGTAATAAGAGCCCAGAAGATAGGCATCCACTCCCGCGCTCTCGGCGCGAACCCTGTTGGAACGGTAAACCGCAACCACTTCGCGTGTCTCGTTGCATATCACCTGAATAACGGTGTAATCCGCCCCGATCCCTTCGCCGACATCCATGCCGAGGCTGTAACTCAGAGAAGCCTCGGGGAGTTTCCAGATCATCAGCGGCCCATCGGCTTGTTCGACGAACCGTGCCTCCGCGGAATTGCCGGGACAGAACTCCAGATATCCCTGCGTCAGAGGCGGTCGCTCAGTGTGCTCGATAAGCTCCTGAAGCACCTCTTGATCGAACCAGGGCATACCGGTAAACAAGAAGGCCAGATGAGGCGCCGCTGGGTATTCCTGATGGAACTTCTCCCAGGAGTTGTGGCACTGATTTTTCTTGGTGTAGCAGGCCCATTTCATCTGCGAGGGGTCTAAGGCATGGGCGCTTGCATATTTGCTTTCGGTTTCGGTCAATGAAAGGCGCTCTGAAGGCGCACACGGCAGGCTGTACTCCGGGAAACCCTTCCAGGAGAGAAATATGGGTTGCATGTCGGATTCGCCACGCTCAGCCGCGACCCACGTTCTGTGGAAGAGGTTATGAATTCCGTTTGCGGTAGATTCCCAAAAGACCAGCGTGTCCCAGTGCTGCGGGACTGACTGGTTGATGCCGAGGACAGGGTCTTCCGGGTTTTCCCAAAAGGCCACCTCGCTGGCGTGGACATAATGAAACGTGCCTCCACGGCCAAGGTTGCGGTTACCGGCGGTGTCCACCTGAATCTTGGAGTAGTGCGGGGGAGCATATTCGAGACATCTGACGCTGCTCCTGGCAAGGGGAGACGCGAGGTCCGGGGGAAGAAGGTGTCGGCGGAAGCGCTGAGCCATCGCGAACAGCACTTGAGCGCTTTCAATGGAATGAGCGGCCACCAGTCCGAAACGCCTGGGATACCGCGTTACCAGAGCGAATATGAACGCCTCGATCAGCGTGGAGATGCCTAGTTGCCGCGATTTGCAGCAGATGAAACGCGCGGGGACCCTATTCTCACGGCATTCCATGAGCCTGTGAAATACGATCTCCTGTGACCTATTCATTATCAGGGGGACAAGTTCACCCTGTTTGTTGATGATCTTCAGGCCTTCTATGAACTTTTGGATGTCGAAAACACGCTCGCCCGCAGATGGGGCCAGTCGCCGAAACGCATCCGCCAGTTTCTCGACACGATTCTTCAGGCGCTGAAAAGAGAAATTCTCCTGCCGTATCGGCTCATGGTTCCCGCTGTCCGGCATTCCACACTTCCAGCGGCTTGCAGTCGGACTCGGAAGTTTTCATTAGCAATTCCTCCATTCTCGTTTCCAACTGATCCAGCCTGGCCCCAAGCTGAGCTGCATCTTCGTTTTTGAGCTTTGTTTCCATCATGGCCCGGGCGGTGTTTAGCAGTTTGTCCAGCATCTTTATCCGGTCCATCGACTGTTTGGATGCGGCAGGGACTTCCGCGATCAATCGGATGATCAGATCCAGTGCCAACGATGGATTGAGCCCGGCCGCTGCAATCTCCCGCATTCGACAGATCAGGTCGGGATCGAGGGAACTCGCGGCGTCTGCAGAGTTTTCGGGTGAAGCGTCGTCAACAGGGGAGGTGGGACCACTGTTTCGTTTTGCACGTTCCCGGTCAGACATTGCCATGGAAGTCACAACTCCGTTGTGGTGGGCATCAAGAATTTCCCTCGTTCCCAGGCTCCAGCCTGGGAACGAGAGCGATAGGGGGCCTTTGGAGCCGCGTTACAGTTCCATCTTCCCTTACGAGAGGGCAGGGCGAGGAGGGGTCTTACTACGATTCCACCTCTTTCATGACTTTTGGGGCAGTCTCAATAGGACTGGGAGCGGCGGGCACGGCCCGCCCTACGATAGGGCGACACGCTCCTG
>JACRDF010000017.1 GCA_016212925.1 Desulfomonile tiedjei | reverse complement strand
GCAAGGACGTCAGGAAGCACTATCAGTTCGGCTGAGGAATAGTAGCCAGTGGTCAGTGGTCAGTGGTCAGAGAAAAGCAATGGACCACTGGGAACCATTAATCGGCTATAAGTTTGACAGGTTGCCAACCATAATTTAACATGGGAACAAAGTAGTTAAAATTTTGTGTGCCTTAATCACCGTTCCAGATAAAGGACAGTGGGAGGACAATTCGATGATTACGGAAGAAGCGAAGGCGGAAGTATTTTGGCTGGCCTTCAAGAGCCTGCCCCGGAAAGAGCAGCAACTCGTGGTGCATAAGTTGCTGCAAGACCGGGAATTTGTCGAGGACCTGCTGGACATCGCCACCATCGAACAGAGGCGGGCCGAGCCCTCCCTGCCTTTAGAGGAATATCTTGCTTAAAGAAATATAAAAGTCGTTAATGGAAATGAAAAGACAAAGTGAATTTGCCAAAAATATTTTATTTACAGGCGCCGGATTCACCAAGAATTTTGGTGGACTTCTTGCCGAAGAAATGTGGTCAAAGATTTTTAATAATAAGAGAGTTCAAGACCATACTCGACTGATGGAATTACTTAAAACTGATTTTAATTATGAATCGATCTATCACCAAGTTATTAATGGGAATTATACTGATGAGGAGAAGGCTTCAATAAATACGGCGATAATTGATAGTTATAAGATACTCGACGACATAGTTAGAAAATGGACATTCAGTAGCGGTAGTCCATATCCCGTTAATATTTATGGTGTTAATGGATTTATAGAAAGGTTTGTAGGTAATCATGAGACTGGATTATTTTTTACCCTTAATCAGGATCTTTTCATAGAGAGACATTTTAATAGCGTTATGGTGGGGTTGAATATACCAGGTGTTGCGAAAATACCAGATAATCATAAAACTATTATCCAGCTTCCTCTAGAAAATGATGATTTTAAAAAGCTCCCTACAGATGATGATCTGAATGCTAATCCTATAAACCTGATTTCTTCGAGGACACTAAATTATATCAAACTGCATGGCTCCTTCGGATGGTTAAGTTCTGCTGGTACACACATGCATGTTATAGGAAGGCAAAAGGAGCGCCTGATATCCGAAGAACCATTACTGTCTTGGTATTTTAGTCTATTCAAAGAAGCATTATTTAAACCAAATAGAAAATTGTTTGTCATTGGGTATGGTTTTATGGATCGTCATATAAATGGAGTAATTGCTGATTCTATAAATGATTTTAACCTTAAATTATATGTTATGTCACCATCTAATCAGTTAGCTTTTTTTGACAAACTTAATAGTATTGAACACGGCGGAATAATACACCGAGCGGTAGTTGGATATTTCCCCTACAAACTATTAGACATTTTTCCACAAAACAAATCGGAGTCGCATGCGTGGAGAGAAATAATTGGCAGTTATTTTGAAAATTAAGCAAAATAGCCGCCATAGGGAAGTTTATAGGCAAGATTAAAGAGGATGGCGGGCGAGACGCCCACCCTACAAAAAATTTATGCTGGTTGAGAGGGGGAAGGCAAGGGCCACAGGCGAGACGCCTGTGCCACTGATCCCTAATCCCTAACCCCTGATCCCTGCCCCCTGACCCCTGATCCCTGCCCCCTGACCCCTGACCCCTAATCCCTAATCCCTCTCCTCCTCTCCCCCCGCCAACAGCCCCGATTTTTTTAGCGCGGCCACCCCGCCCTGCAGATTCACGGCGTTGCACAGGCCCGCGGTTTCCAGTTGGCGCAGGGCTTCGTAGGAGCGGACTCCGGAGTTGCAGACGACGATGAGGCGTTTATCCGCCGGGATTTCGGCGACGCGGTCTTTCAGGGTTTCCTGGGGGATATTGAGCCAGCGCGGCCCGAACAGGTCCACGTAGGGCGCGGCGTTCTGGGCCCCTCGCACGTCCAGGCAGAGGACGTCCCCGGCCTGCTCCGTCAGGAAACACTTTTCGAATTCAGCTACATCCACCGTACGGTTGTAGCCGTCCAGGATATTGGCCGCGGTGTTGGCAGTTGCGTTGACGATATCCAGGGCTGCGGCAAAGGGCGGGGAGTAGGCCAATTCCAGGTTGGAGAGGTCGTCGAGCGCGGCTCCCCGGGAGAGGAGCGCGGCAATGCTGTTGACCCGGCCCACCAGGGCGTCGCCGTTGCTCCCCAGCCCCTGGGCCCCCAGGACGCGCCGCGATTTGCGCTCCACCACCAGTTGCAAGTACATCAGGTCCTGGCCGGGGTAGAAGTGGGCCCGGTCCGCCTGGATGACCAGGGCGGAGACCGCGTCCAGTCCTTCCCTTTGCGCTGCGGCCAGGCTGAGGCCGGTGGCGGCCACGGCCATATTGAAAATTTTCATGGTGAAGCTGCCCACAATGCCCGGAAACGCGGCGGCGCCCCCCGCCAGGTTGGTGCCGATGACCCGGCCCTGGCGGTTGGCCAGGGACCCGGAAGGAAAATAGACCGGCTTGCCGGTGAGCAGGTGGGTATTCTCAATGCAGTCCCCGCCTGCATAGATGTCCGGGTCCGAGGTCTGGAGCCTGGGGTTGACCACGATCCCCCCTTGGGCTTGGGGAGAGACGGCCAGGTTTGCTGCCGCCGCGAGTTGGGAATTAGGCATCACTCCCAGACAGGTGAGCACCAGGTCCGCGTCCAGGGTGCGACTCGAAGTCACCACCTGGAGGGCGTGTTCCCCCTGGCCGGGGCGGATTTCCCGGACGGTTTCCTGCAAATGTACGGTGACGTCATGGTCTTCCAGGTTTTTCATGACCATGCGGGCCAGCCCCGGGTCCAGAACGCCGGGCAGGACCTGGGGGGCGATCTCCACCAGCGCGGTCTCCACGCCCCAGAGGTCGCCCAGGGCCTCCGCCATTTCCAAACCCAAAGCTCCAGCGCCGATGATCACCGCTTTGCCCACCTGGCCCTGGGAAATCTTCTCCCGCACCGTCAGGGCGTCCCGCAAGTTGGCGACCCGCATCACCTGGGGGAGGTCCCCTCCGGGGACTTCCAGCCGCCGGGCCCGGCTGCCGGTGGCCAGAACGAGTCGATCGTAGGGGAGGTCCTCTTCCTGACCCGTGTCCAGACGGCGGACCCGCACCGACTTGGCCTCCCGGTCCACGGCCAGGGCCCGGGTGCGGGTCATGACCTTAACGTCCTTGGCGCCCTCGAAGAACTCCGGGGTGCGCAGCATGTGAAAGCTGGTGGACATCAGCTCCTTGATATCGCTGAGGTCGCCGGAGATATAATAGGGAATGCCGCAGCCGCCGTAGGAAATATACTCATCCTGGTCCACCATGGTGACTTCAAATTCCGGGCGCAGGCGCTTCAGGCGGCAGGCCACCTTGGGCCCCAGAGCCACCGCGCCGATGATGACCACACGTTGTTTGTCCATAGGGTTTCCTTATGCAGGTTGAAGCTGGTGGCGGGAGGAGGGCCAGGAAGTGAGCGGTAAGCAGTAAAAAGAGAGTGCCCCAAGAGGCCTTATTTTTTACTGCTCACTGCTCACTGCTTACTCTCGCCTCCAACCTGCATACACGATATTTAGAAATTATATTTACAGGTCACAATGGGAGTATAATTATACACCGTATTTTTCCCGGCCAGGTCCACGGCCAGGCCCCCGGCGAAGCTCCAACGGTCATTCCAATTATATTCCAACGCCCACGCCATGCCCAGCAGGGCCTGGGCCGGCTGTTGCGATTTGGGGCCCAGGAGGGTTCCCGCCTGCCAGTTGCTGTAAAACTCCAGGAGCAGCGCCCATTGGTGGGTAAGCACCCATTCCGCAGCCAGATTCAGGGTCACCAGGTCCCGATCGTGAATGTGCACGCCGTCCACGGTGGCGGTGGTGGGCACGGTGTACCATAGGTTGGCGTAAAGATAAACGGGACTGTACCATTTGGAGAGATTCAGCCCCGCGGTGAAGGTGTAAGCGCCGGTTCCCAAGAGATCCGTTCTCAAATTCGAGGGATTAAGATGGCGGTGGTGGCCGGTGGGGAACCCGAACCCGGTGAGCGCGGTGCAGGTGGGGAGGGACGCGGTCTCTTCCTGGAATTGATATTTGAGATAGAGGGTGGTATCCCCCAGGCCGTC
>JACRDF010000016.1 GCA_016212925.1 Desulfomonile tiedjei | reverse complement strand
CCTTCTTCTTCATCTCATCGATCGACGCAAAGAGATAGGGCGGCAGGGTCTTGATCCGGCTGGCGTACTCTATCGGAAATCCGGCCATGCGAACAGGCTCCTTTCTCTCTTTCATGCTCACAAGTAGCAAGTCGCAGGTCTCAAGTGGCAAGTGCACAAGTGACCAAGTCGCAAGGGTCCGAAACTTGTTACTTGGTTACTTGCAACTTGTCAGCTTGCAACCTTGGTCACTTGCCCACTTGCTACGGTTATTGCCCAGACAGGTTACTTCAGTTGCAGGCCGGCAATCAATGTCCGGGGGCGTTGGGAGCAGTCAGGTGGGCAATCAGCCGGTCCGCCCAGGTCTGCATGTGAGGGAGATGAGGCTCCGAGTCCCGGATGAGCGCAGCGGCTTCCTTCTTGGCGCGGCGCAGATCTTCAGGACACTCGCGGCACAGAGCCTCGATTCCGGTCCGTTCGATTTCCAGGTGGAACAGGAGGCCATAGGCCTTCAATCCGAAGCGAAAAGCCTGGAGGGGACATAACTCGGAGGAGGCCAGCGGGACGGCTCCGGCAGGAAGCTCGAAGACCTCCCCATGCCATTCGAAGGCCTCGAAGGGGTCTGGAAGCGAGCCGACCCACGGGTCAGATTTTCCTTCAGCCATCACCCGCAGCTTGGTCATCCCAAGCTCAAGACCGCGCCCCGGACGTACCGGCGCGCCCAACGCACGGGCCATCAGTTGCGCGCCGAGACAGACACCCAGGACCGACATCCCGGCCTGAACCGCCTTCTTGATAAAGTCGATCTCCTCCTTGATCCAGGCATCGGGATCGTTGACCGACATAGGCCCGCCCATGACGAGGAGAAAATCTCCTGCCTCCTTGGGCAGCCCGACCTTAGGCACCAGGTGCCGCTCCACCTGATACCCGCGCTTCTCCAGAAGACCGGCAAAGGCCCCCGGCCCCTCAAACGGCACATGTTGCAGTCAGACCGCGCGTTTCATCATTCGTTAATCGGCTCCAAGCGGGACACAGCACAGCACGAAACTACATGGAGCGGGCGCTTGTCAAGCGGGTGACAGTTCTTCACTTGTCGGGAGTAGGGTCGTGTTGGGAAAATTTTAAAAGTGCACTCTTGAAAGTTCAAAAGTGCACTTTCTTGAGGTCCTCTGCCTTGACTTGTTGTTGTCCCACAAGCTTGTCCTGATACCAGAACCGAATCAGGGCCAGCCGGGTTTGGAGGGTTAAACTGATCCGCAGTTCCACCTCTTCACGAATCGGAACACCCGAAACGCTGAACTTCAGAGTGTTCCAGGAGACCTTTCGATAAGGGTCCACCGTCCTTTTAAATCGGTAACAGAAAATATCATCAAGAGTCTGATAAGGCCGGGGGATTTCGAATCTGCGAAACAGGCCTCTGTTTTCCTCAAGGGCCTTTTCATAGCGAAGGACCGGGATTTCCCCGGTAGTAGAGTGAACCCGTTTGTAATTGTACCGATGCAGCTCTTCATAGAGTACTTGCCGAGCTTGATCGATGCTCGTGATTCCCTCCCGGACACAGGTCCTTACCAGGTGATCCTGCAGCCATTGGTAGGGCCTCTCCACTTTTCCTTTGGCGGCAGGACTCAAGGCATAAACCACCTCGATGCGTAAGTCTTTGAGAACCTCTTTCCACTGGACCAAGGCTTGCTCTTCGGTGGTCTCAAACTTCCTCCACACACGGTCTCGTTTCTCCACATAGCGAAAGATCGAGTGATTATCGACGTAGTACTTCAACGGACAACCAAACTGAGTCAGGACGGCCTTCTGAGCCAGGATATGGGTCCAGGTGGTCTCCTTCTCCCACAGATCTCCATACAAGATCCGCCGGCTGTGATCGTCGATGGTCGTGATGAGATACCACTTGGTTTGTGCCAGAGGGGACCACAGATGGTAGGAGGTGTCATGCTGGAGAAGTTCTCCCACATAGTTGGTCAGGACCTCCCGGTCATGGGCCTTGCGAGCGGGCCGTTGTTGGTAATACCCATTTTTTTCGCCCGATCAATGATCGTCGGCAAAGACACATGCACTTTGTGCTTCTTCTCCAGGATCTCTTTCACATAACTGTAGTTGTAGAACCGCACCGGATTGCTCTGGTCCCGAATGATCTCGGTCTCTTTCTTCAGTTCCTGCATGATCCTTGTCTCTGTTTTGG